>JBCAXQ010000020.1:0-21023 GCA_038534015.1 Pseudomonadota bacterium
GTGTCACTTCTTGATCAGGGAATGGAGCCGCCAAGAAGTCCAGACAACGCTTTCATAGGGTTTTGCCGCACGTGGGCCGCGCGGCAAGATCTATGATATTAAAAGTAACGTGATATTTATTATGCAGTATAATATGCCGGGTATAAAATATGCCGTGACATATAAAATAGCGTGACATATAAAAGATCACGTAATAAAAGATGCCATAAAAAAGAGGCAGAGCAATGATCGTTAGCGTTCTATCCCCCAAAGGCGGATGCGGGAAATCCACGTCGGCACTCACTCTCGCAACAGTTTTTGCGAACAATCCGGATTTGTCAGTCGCCATAGTGGATGCCGATCCCCGTCAAAGCATTGCGCGCGTTTGGCTGGGTAAGCGGAAAAGTGAGGGCTTGGGAAAACCGCCCTTCGAGGTGATCTCAGATCCATCTGACGGGAGCATCCTTGATACTCTGGAGGCAGCCGAAGCGAAGCACGATCTGGTGTTTGTCGATCTTGAGGGCGTAGCAGGTCTTATGGCGTCCTATGCAGCCTCCGCGTCAGACATGTGCATTATACCCATGCGTCCGAGTGCCCTTGATGGCGATGCCGCTGGCGCAGCCCTCAAGATGATCCGAGACGCGGGACGTGCAGCCCGCAGAACCGTTCCAGCACGAATTTTGATAACTCAGACTGATGCTGCCATCGTCACAAAATCTCACAAGGAACTACTTGCTGAATTGGATGGGGCAGGGGTTGAACGCTTGCAAACCGAACTTATGCGTCGAGCGCCTTTTGAGCGCGTGATGGCTGAAGGAAAGACTCTTTTTGAGCTTGGGCATAATCAATCGGTCGCCAGCGCGATCAGCAACACCGCTAGGCTCGGCAAAGAACTGGCCGAAATACTGGAGGCAGAATAATGGTTAATAGCTTTCTGAACCTAGATGACGACGATGGAAAACCAGAAACCGATGTGAAGATCGGGGCTGCTCTGAAAAGCAAGCCAAAGGCAATCCGTGCCAAACCAAACAAAGACGCCGTCGCAAAGGCAGGGGAGGCACATGGCTTCACTCGATCTACGGAGCCTGCTGCCGTATCCTCCTCGCCTCGAAGGGGTCGGCCACCTCTGAATGAAGATATGATCTACTGGCGCATCTACCTGTCTAGCCAGCTTCGTGACGAATTGAATCAGTTGCGGGATGAAGAGGGCAGGCGACTCAATGATGTTATCGAGGACATGTTGGCGGCTTACCGTAAGACGAAGAGTTAGGGTGGCCGATGATGGAAATCCATCTTGAAAAACATGACCCTGACAAGAATTTGGCGCGATACTATCGGATGTCGGTTCACCCAAACTTGTTTGGGGAATGGACGCTACAACGCGAGTGGGGGCGCATAGGGCAGGGCGGTCGTGTTCGGTTGGACTTGTTTCGCAGCGAAGCGGAAGCTGAACGCGCCCTTAGTGTCCTGGAAGGTGTAAAGCAGCGCCGTGCCTATGAGCACGCCGGAGTGAGCCATTGACTTATGTGCCATTGACGTATAATTAGATGACGAAATTGCAAACAGTCGTGGAACTACCTGAGTTCCAGCGTCGGGCCAAAGCGGTCATGTCGGACAGCGCGCGAGAAGCCGCCATCCTTTGGATCGCAGGAAACCCGGATGCTGGCGTTTCACTAGGTGGGGGGCTTCGCAAAGTCCGTATCCCGCGTGAAGGTGGTGGAAAGAGTGGCGGCTTCAGAACGATCTATGTGTTTGGCGGACGCCACATGCCGATCTTTCTGATCACTGTGTTTGCAAAGAACGAAAAAGCCAATCTATCGGTGAAAGAGCAAGCCGTCGCTGTGGACCTGAGCAAAGAGATCGTCGCTATGTGGAGTGATAAGCAATGAGCGCATTTGATAGCATCAAACAGGGCCTCGAAGAGGCAAAGGCGTTCTCAAAAGGGCAGGGGGCTGATACGGTTGTCCATGAGATTGCAGTCCCCGACATCGACGTCTCTGAAATACGCGCTCAGACAGGACTGTCACAAGCGGAGTTCGCCCGTAGCATCGGTGTCGCCAAAGGGACACTGCTGAATTGGGAGCATGGGCGGCGCTCTCCCAATGGGCCAGCTCAGGTACTTCTGGCTTTGATTGCTCGTAAGCCCTCTGTTGTTCAAGATTTGCTTGGAAAGTAACGTTGGACTAGGGCCGCCAAAATAGGCTGGCCCGCTCATTTGATAAACAGTTTCGCTCCACCAAATGAAAGATTCACAATGAGGCGATTCCGCTGTACGATCTGGTAAAAAGAGGTCGCAGTGAGGCGACAAAAAGGGAAATGACAGAACAGGTCTCTACTTCCGCAGCCTTATCACGGCTTTTTTCTGCTGGCGTGTTCCACGAACTGGCTCGTTTTGGGCGTTCGCCGCTCTTCGCAAGACTCGTCATTCAAGCTGAACTCGGTGCAGCAAAGGAAAGTGAACTGAATGTAGGCCAAGTCTTTGATGAAGCCTTTGAAAAGCTTCGTAAAACGGGCCTCCGAAACGAATATGTTTATCGTGCAGCACTAGTGCGAAACGTGCTGATGGGTACTCACTCCCTCACCACCGCAAGCATGCTGACAGAGTTTAGAGCGGCCACTAGCAAAGCGGATTTGGTTATTCTGAACGGGACAGCCACCGTTTATGAAATTAAGTCTGAGCGAGATACGCTTGCACGGCTTGAGAAGCAGGTGACTGACTATCAGAAGGTTTTTGCAAAAATTTTCGTCATTGCTGGAGCGGAGCACGTTGAGAGTATTGCGCAGCTAGTCCCTGAGCGAGTTGGTGTAATGTGTTTGAAGCGGTGGAATAGAATTTCCACTGTCCGAGAAGCCATAGACTGTCCTCACTTGGTTGATCCAGTCACGGTGTTTGAATCCCTGCGATCAAACGAAGCTATTCAAGTTTTGAAGACACTGGGCATCAAAGTACCTGATGTCCCGAATACGCGGCTACGCGCTGAACTACGGCAGAAATTCAATCATATCGAGCCAAGTCTTTTGCACCGAACAATGGTCACGGTACTAAAGACAACTCGAGATTTGTCGTCTTTGAGTAATTTTGTCGGAAAACTACCGTTCTCGTTGCAAGCTGCAGCACTTACCTACAAGGTTAAGCAAGACCATCAAAATAACTTACTTGCGGCTGTCTCTGCGCCGATCGATGAGGCAATGGCTTGGACGTAGGAACTTGAATGTATTATCCATATTTTAGAGGCAAGCAATTTGAGTTGATTGCTATTCGCGACACGGCAGAACTGATGGCGCAAGCATCGTTTGTACCCATCGTGGAACCGGTGAAAGCTCAGCTAAAGGGGCTACAACGTGCGCTAGACGCAATTTGCGATGCTGGCGGGTCTGCAATCGTTGTAGTTAACCCCGGCTATGGTGATCATGCTGAAGACGGCGAGGACATTTCCAGTCTTCTGAGGGAAAAGTACCTCGAGCGCGACAATATTTTTGCTGGGTTGATCTTAACAGAAGCGATGACCGTGGAAGACGTAGTCGATCTGTATGACAGCCATAAAGACCATTTGCCTGTCTTTATTCACGCAGGCTTCATGGAAGCGAAATTACTCGCAGCAAGAATCGGAGATCAACTGGGTAAATCGCGGCACATATTTTTTGAACAGAATTGCAAGAAACTCTACCGAAAGCACTTCGATGGTGCTCATCGCGTACTATTACGAGATGGCTTCACGAAACGTCGTAATGCAGATCATCCGTCTATCGAAGCTTTTTCAGACTTACATATCACTTACCCTGATGAGGGGATGGCCGGTTTTGGTGATTTTCTGACTGTCGGGGATGAATTCAGCGAAGGAGGTGGGCCAGCATATGCTGTCGCAATTCATCTGACGTTTATTAATGCTGAAAAAGACGATGAAATGTACATCTATCATTTCGTTTCTGACAGTAAGGACACCCCAACTGATCCTGCTGGAAAGTTCGCCGAAGCCCTTAAAAAACTCAAAGATAGGTACGACGCCGGAGATTCTGGCTTGTTTCTTGGAACCGCGCTTGCCCAGCTCCTCGAACTGCAAGAAAAGGAACATTTTCCAGGATTGGGGCAGGCGAAAAAGTTATCAATGGTCCATCACATCGAGACCATCAACAGCTATTTTGCTTAAGGATAGACGGTGGAAAGCAAATGCTGTCCAAATTGCTTTGGAGACAGAGGATTGGAAACGAATATTTTTCCTACCCTCAGTCGATCTTCAGGTACTTGCTCATACTGCAAAACTACAAGTGCAAACCTTACTGATCCCAAAGATTTACGAATATATTTTGAACTTCTTGTCTCAGCATATGAAGATGACCCTGACGGACAACGAACCATCGTGGAATGGCTAACTGATGATTGGCTGCTCTTCGACTGTAAGGACTTGGATCTTCCAGCGGCCCAGATACTGTTGGCCGATATACTGGATGATGGCGACATTGTCAGAAAGCCTTTTCGACCTGCAAACATTTCCCAATTCAAAGGATTTGCTAATTGGGAAACCCTTAAGGATGAGCTGCGGTACAAGAACCGCTATTTCTTGGACGAAGAGCTGAAACACGATCGACTAAGAGAATTGTTGGATCACCTTATCTCAGACCCTTTGCCTACCGATTGGTTCAGAGCTCGAATAATGCCGAGCGACAAAGCTTTTGGCGTCGCCGACATGGGTGCTCCACCGAAAGGTTTGGCCTCACACGGGAGAGCGAACCCATCAGGCATACCGTACTTGTACCTGGCATCAACGCCTCAAACGGCCATAGCTGAAGTTCGACCACACACAGGAGAAAAAGCGAGTGTCGCTTCTTACAACCTGCCAGACAATATTAGTATTGTTGATTTAAGAGACCCTAAGAAGCTCGTGTCGCCCTTCCTGCTTGAAGAGATGGAAGCCGTCGCACAGTTAAGGGCTGACGTACCTTTTCTCGCAAAACTTGGAGACGAACTTACCAGACCTGTATTGCCAAGAAGCGCTGCAATTGACTACGTCCCAAGTCAATTCCTATGCGAGTTCATTAAGAAACAAGGGTTCGCGGGCGTGCTTTACAGTAGCTCCGTGAGCGACGGTGTGAACCTTGCCCTGTTCAATGTTGATCTTGCCGAACCCAAAGAAGTCGCAGTTTACGTGATTGATAAGGTTTCAGTTCAGGTCTCAGAGGATGAGAAAGATTTAGCGAAACTGTCTTGAATGCATATTTAGTATTTTAACATAACCTTGATTATGCGTTAAGTCAGTAGTACTGACCTATATGCCCTGTTCCAGCAATTGAAGCACATCCCTGTCTGATGGCAATCTAGACGTCGCAGCCGTTCGCTGCGGACAGCATGAACTGGAAAGTTGCGGACTTTGCTGTCGTTCGCTGCGGGTGCGCCAATGGCTTCTCCTAAAAGTTCCGAATTTCCATTCGGGATTCAAAATCGGTGAGTTTCTCTTATCGATGCCTTGTGAAACACGACTTCGAGTGAAGGGTCGAACTGACTTCGAGACGACTGATTGAAACGCTGCTGCACGGATAGTCCAGACAGAACCCTCACGTCTGAGGAGCGGAGCATCCTGATCACAAAGGCCAAAATGAAGATCGGAACCCTGTTTTCGGGCGCGAGACAGCACGATCAAAATAATCGTAGAGACAGCCCCCGCACAAAGGCGGGGGCTGAAAAAAACCTAGAAAAAGCCCAGCTTGTTTGGATTATAGCTGACAAGCATGTTCTTGGTCTGCTGGTAATGATCCAACATCATTTTGTGGTTTTCGCGACCGATGCCGGACTGCTTGTAGCCACCAAATGCAGCGTGTGCAGGGTAAGCGTGATAGTTGTTCACCCAAACGCGACCCGCTTCGATCGCGCGCCCCATGCGGTAGCAGGTGTTCATGTCACGCGACCAGACGCCGGCGCCAAGCCCGTACATGGTGTCATTGGCAATCGCCAAAGCTTCGGCTTCGTCCTTGAACGTCGTCACGGACACGACCGGCCCGAAGATTTCTTCCTGGAACACCCGCATGGAGTTGTCACCCTTGAAGATGGTTGGCTGGATGTAGTTGCCACCCGCCAGTTCACCGTCAAATTTGGCCGCTTCGCCGCCGATCAGAACCTCGGCGCCTTCTTCGCGACCGATGGTGAAGTAGGACAGGATCTTTTCCTGCTGGGCGACACTGGCTTGCGCGCCGACCATGGTTTCGGGGTCACGTGGGTCACCGTGTTTGATGGCCTTTACCCGTTCGATAACGCGTTCCATGAAGGGCTCGTAGATGTCTTCCTGAACCAGCGCACGGGACGGACAGGTGCAGACCTCGCCCTGGTTGAAGGCGAACAGAACGAAGCCTTCGATGGCTTTGTCAAAGAACGCATCATCTTCTGCCATGATGTCGGAAAAGAACACGTTGGGGGATTTCCCGCCGAGTTCCAGTGTGACCGGAATCAGGTTTTCTGTCGCCGCTTTCATGATGGTGCGGCCCGTCGCGGTGGACCCTGTGAACGCGATCTTGGCTATGCGTTTGGATGTCGCCAGTGCTGCGCCGACCTCTGCGCCATAGCCGTTGACGATGTTCAACACACCGGCTGGCAGGATCGGGTTGATGATTTCGGCAAGCACCAGAATGGCGGCTGGCGTTTGTTCAGCGGGTTTCAGGACGATGCAGTTGCCTGCTGCCAATGCCGGTGCCAGTTTCCATGCGGCCATCAGGATCGAGAAGTTCCATGGAATGATCTGGCCAACGACGCCGAGGGGTTCGTGATAGTGGTAGGCGACCGTGTCGGCGTCGATCTCGCTCATGTGACCTTCCTGGCCGCGCAGGATGCTGGCAAAATAGCGGAAGTGATCCGCAGCGAGCGGGATGTCGGCGTTTACGGTTTCGCGGATCGGCTTGCCGTTGTCCCATGTTTCAGCCTGCGCCAGTAGGTCGAGGTTGTCTTCAATCGCGTCGGCCACTTTCATCAGCAGATTGGCGCGATCTGTCGCAGATGTCTTGCCCCATGCTTCCTTGGCGGCGTGGGCGGCATCCAGTGCCAGTTCGACATCAGCCGCGTCGGAGCGCGGGATGTCGTTGATTTTCTCGTTAGTGATCGGCGTGACGTTTTCAAAGTAGCGCCCGTTCACAGGCTCTACGAATGCGCCGCCAATGAAGTTCCCGTATTTGGTTTTGAACGGCGACGTGTATGTTCCCGCCTCTGTGTGCGTAAGATCTTTCATAATTTTCCTCCAATATGCCTCGGTCCTCCACCAAGGCTGGAGGCATCTAGGGGCAAGTTTCCGGAGGGGTCATCAGGGCGAAATCGAATGTTGCGGGGTTGTGTCTCAGGAGTGAGACAGCTTCGGTCAACTTTCGTTCAGGCCCAGCCGTTTCATACGACGGTACAGTGTGGCACGCCCGACACCAAGTTGCCGCGCTGCTTGTGACACGTTGCCATCAGCCCGTGCGAGGGCGCGCACCACAGCAGCGCGTTCGGCTTTCTGAAATCCGGTTGGGCCATCTTCACGCCCGAGGATGTCCGCAGCAGGCCGTGCAGATATCGTGCCGGTTCGTTGTAAACCGAAGATACTTCGCGCAGCACGGGTTGCGCCTACAACAAGGTCATCACGATCCACCGCCAGCAAGACCGCAGCTTCACAATCATCGCCGTCAGCTACGATAATACGAGAGGAAGTATAAGCCGCGCGAAAATAGGCTTCTTCGATAGCGCGGGCGGTTTGCCCGACCTGCGCGCTGATCAAGCGGTTGAACGCTTCGGTTTGATCGGCCCGGGCTGAGGAAACGTCAAGCGCTGCCACCAGGGATCCGTCTGCGCCATAGATGGGCGCGTCGATGCAACTCATGCCGGTGTTGCGTGCAAAAAAGTGTTCATCGCGGTCGACAATGACGCGGCGGTTTTCGGTCAGGCAGGTTCCGATACCATTCGTGCCTTGATGGGCTTCACTCCAATTCGATCCGGCTGCCAGGCCCCATGCCTCGAACGCAGAGGTGTCCCCGTCCGACATCCGTTGGTCTAGCACAATGCCCTCTGCGTCAGTCAGCAAAACGGCACAACCGGACTGTCCAACAAGCGAAAAGAGTGTGTCCAACCGTGGAGAGGCGACAATCATGAACCGTTCAAGCGCGGCCCGTCTATTTTCGAGGTCGGCTTGTTCGACCCGCTCCGGAGCGCGGGTTTCATCCGGGTCTAACCCGTATTTCAGGGCAGAGCGGTGCCAACTTGCTGCGACCTGCGACCGGGCGGCGGCAGAAGAAGACTGGGTCACCTCGATAATTTTGTCGGCATGTCGGGTTCGTCCCATCACTTAAACACCTTCCTAAGACAGGTCTGAACCATAGCAAATCCCTCTGCGCTTTGCACCATTCGAAAGTCGTGGAAATGATAGCCGCAAAATGGCGCGGTCTTCTTGGCACTCCTTGTGGGATGTTGGCGGGTGATCGGCAGGTCGAGCAAAGCGGTCATTGGTGCAAGTTGCATCATTCGTCAAACTGGGCTCAAAGCGGCTGTTTGCTGCAGGATGATCCAACGTCTGCCGAGCGGGACGAAGTAAGCATTCGCTGCGGCTGCGCCGATAGCCGCTTAACGAACAGCACGCCAGATTTTACCGAAGCGGTTCGCAACAGGGGCGATATTCCTCGGTAGGTGTTACACTCCGAAGAATTGCCAAAGGCCGCTGAAAATATACCATTTGCGACAGGGCCATGTAGCTTTCCTCTGACAGTCTTGTATCACCCGTTGAAAGCGTAAGCGGATCGCGCCAATCCATCTTTTCGTCGAGATGACGATGAATACAAATGGCTTCCTTTGAAGGAAATTTGCAGATCTCAAAAGATGGAACTGAAAGGTCAACGGTAACGCTTACATCGAGATCATCATCAAATCGCCACCACGTTTCACCCGTTCGGACCAATCTCAGAGGTCTGACTATTTTGTTTGAACCCTCGAAACTGAACCAGAATGACGACTCCATTCTGGCTGCGGCCATTTGATCTGCGGCCATATCCTCTAGATCAGCAACAATGGTGAACCTTTGGGAAATTTGAGGCACATCCTCGACAGTTACCACAAAAACACTTCGGAGTAGATTCATACGCATTAGAGCGGCATCAGCGACACCAAATGTCTCTCGGGCTTGTTCATCCACTATGCTCAATTGCTGACGGAATTCATCAATCGGCGCTTTCTGATTTTCGCTGGTTGTGACGCCATCCGGCAAGCTCACATGAAATGATCCCCGAAAGATCGGAACTACATCTTCCGCGCCGACTTCTGCCGCCGAGGCAATGGCTGCCAATAAGACGATCCCGGATACGGCGTTCTTCATGTTCCGTTCCCTTTTGACACAGCAGTTGAGCAATCGTCTCAGAGAGCGACTGCTTTCTAGTAGTGTGGATAGCGCGATCCAGTTGTTAGAGAAACAGACATTCGTGCAAGTTGCAGCATCGGTGAGTCTGGGCTCTTCAACGCCATTAGCTGCGTAAATCACTAATGGCAGCTTTGACCTAACCACAGAGTTCTGCCCCCTACCCTAGCAACCCTCGCTTACGACGGCCAAAAATCTGCCAAAACTGCGACGGTTTTGCCGGGGAGTTTTGTCATAGCCAAGTGCCTGATTTTACGTCCGCGCGGATGGAGCGGCCAAATGGACCGTTTTCGCCGCTTTCACACGACACCAGCCGTTCAGCCAGAACGCGGCGAAAGCTGACCGTGAGCCATTGCAGAAGTGCCGAATTCGTGCTGCGCGCGCTCGCAGCACGAAAAATGCGGCATGAGCGAAAATCTCTGTGCTGCCGAGCAGCAGAAAAAACATTCGGGCAGGTCGTAGCATCGATCAGGCGTCGAATTTACAGGTCTCGGGACAAAACGGAATCTCTCGCGACATGTATCCCCTCAGTACTCTATCCCGGCAATCAGATCGGCAACCGTCGAAGTTGGGGCCGCCGTTCCACTCGCAAGCACAGCAATCGCAAAGCCTTCATCCGGGTAAACCCTGACAGTGGCAGCGTAGCCAGGTCCGCCGCCGCGATGCTGGAGCCATGGTCGGGTCTCCCCACCACGTTCAGACCAGCCAAGTGGTGTTTGCTCAGCCGCTTTCGGAAGCATGAGGTCAAGCGTCTCCCCTTCAAGAACAACACCCGGCACCATTGCCGCTTGTGCCAGATGCACCGCGTCGCGCGCTGAGGCGATCAAGCCGGTTGGAGGGGTTGCCTCAACATAAAGCCTGTTTTGCCAGAGCAATGACCCTTCGCGCTTATGAACAAAGTCGCCCATGTCGATGAGAAACGGGAGCAACGGGCTGAAGATATGAATGATCGGATGGCTTCCGAGTGCTTCTTCTTGCGCGAGGTCGGACGTGAAGATGAAGTCCGTGGATGCCATTCCCACGGGTGCCAACACACGCTCACCGATGACGTCAGAATACTCCTGACCCGTTACAGCCTCAATGATCGCGCCGAGTACCATGTAGCCGAGATTGCTATAGCTGCGGTCTTCGCCCGGAGCAAACCGCAGTGACCGATAATCCGGCATCTTCGCCTTCAAGTAATCGGTTTGATTTGGCAAAGCCTCGTCGTAACGCAGCCATCCAAACACAGCCGGAACGGTATCGCGTAGACCGGACGTGTGCCCGAGAAGATCGCGAACCGTCATCGCCCGGCCTTCAATAGGTTCAATCTCAAACCACGGAAGAAACTCAGTTACTGGAGCGTCGAGGTCGAGAAGCCCATCTTCAACGAGGTCGAGGACGGCCATTGCGGTCGCCACTTTTGTCACGGACCAAATGTGGTAGACTGTGTCCGGCGAGGCCGCACGGTCCTCGAACGGATTTGCCTGCCCGGTGGCGTGTTCCCAAACGACATTGCCGTCACGCAGGACTGCAATAGACACAGCCGTTGCCGCCTTGGACGCCACCAGCCGATCAAGATAGTCGATGACGTCGCTTTGTTCGACGTCACCCTGCGGCGCGCGAGGGGCTTTGATCGCCGTTGCATAGAGCCCGACGCCGAGAAGCACCAAAATGATGAGCAGCCCAAGGAGGATGCGAAATGTCATCGCTAGTACCATTTTGCTTCCCTTCCGTTTGTCGCGACCGCCGGATTTTTCCGCCGATTGAATTGACCGTGGCGTGAGCACCAATCTCATGTGACAATCTCCTTTGATTGCCAACGGTGTCGCAGGTTCAATACTGCGCGGCATTATAATTTGATAATTGGAGCGAAGATTGGATCTTATCGACCTCATTGACGGGCTCGGCCCAGGACTCCCCAAGGCTACGCTCGCCGAGTTTGCGCCGGAGTGGACGCTTCGTTTGGCAAAGAAGGGGGACGTCCTCACGCGTCAGGGCGAGCATGTTACCCGAGAGGTCATGGTGCTCGATGGCAAAATCGTCAGCCAGATCACTGACGGCGACGGGCGAGGGGTTTGCGTGGGGTTTTACACCGGACCCGGGTTTGTGACGCCTCACATTGCCCGGACGCGCGAGAGCGTTTCGCTCGTGTCATTGGAAGTTGTCGAAGACGCTACCATCGCCGAAATGCGCGCCGATGCACTGCTCGCCAAGATGTTGCGGTCTCCCAAAATCCGCGATTGGGCGAATGGTATTCTGCGAGATGAGCTGTCACGCAAGACCGACCGCGAATGGTGCCTTGCGGCGCTCGGCGGCGGTGATCGGCTGGCATGGTTCAGAGATCGTTATCCTGACCACGAAGCGCTATTCGCGCACAGTCAGATCGCAAGTTTTCTAGGCATGACCCCTGTGACGTTGAGCAGGTTGCGGCAGTCGAGCTAGCAACGATAAAACCAGACTGATGATCCGACCGCGTGGAACGGATGACCGCTACGGGCATCAATGCCGCCCAGGCGTAGTTGAATGACTGCTCTGGCGAATCGGGCTTCATTGCGGCGCTTGGCCCGCTACACATGCGAAGGTTTTCTGCGTCAGCAAAAGATGTACAAGCAAAAGGCGGCTTTGTCCCGCAACTGACCGGTTGACGCACTGCGCAGCGAACGACTGGTCCTTGAGCTTGCTATTCGTTGTTTTCTATGGGTTTCTGCAAGTCAAAGCACTTACGGAGAAATTAGAATGATCGACCCCACAGTCTTACTGACCTACTCATTGATCGTTCTAGGCTTCGTTTTTATCCCCGGACCCGCAACTCTATTGACGGTCGCAAGAGCCACAACGTCAGGCACCAAAGTTGGCATTGCTACGGGTGCGGGCATAACGGCTGGCGACTTTCTTCACACGATCATGGCTGTTGTCGGCATTTCGGCGATTATAGCTGCATCTGCTACGCTGTTTACAATCGTGAAGTATCTCGGCGCAGCCTACCTCGTTTATCTTGGCTTAAAGGCATTTTTTGAGAAAAGCGCGGTCGATCTGGGCCAAGGGCGTGTTCCAATTTCTGCCCCTCAAGCCTTTCGACAGGCTATTTTGGCGGAGGTGCTCAATCCAAAGACAGCCCTATTCTTCCTCGCATTTCTGCCGCAGTTCGTTACACCCGAAAAGGGTTTTGTCGTTATGCAGTTGACTATTTTGGGCGTAGTCTTCGCGCTGATTGGTTTCTTCAGCACTATTGTTTTTGCCGTCGCAGCCGGTGGCTTAGGGAACTTCCTTCGTCGCAATCCAGCAGTTCTCAAATGGCAGGGCAAGGTTGTCGGCGGAATCTACTGCGCTTTGGGTATTCGACTGGCCTTGCAGGAACGGTAAGCAAACCTTCCGACGACGACAGCAAAGTCCCGCACCTTACCTGTTCACCGGTCTTGCAGCAAATGGCTGTTGATCGCCATGAACCCTGCCTACCCGTCACTTATCCGGGCATCTTGCCCGTCCGCGCGAAGCGCCGGGCCTGTTGGTGGGTGGCCTTCAGGTTGCCCGCCGACAGGTCACCCTGAAACCACTCCTCACCCAAGATCACGCAACAACGCAAAAGGCCCCCGCCTGCTGACGGGGGCCGCGATCATTTCAGCGGTGCGGGCTTTTACTCTGCCGCCATCCTATCGGCCTGAGCGGTGCGCTCCATGATGTAATCCACGGCCTTCTGCGCCTCGGACGCGGCGCGGAATATCGCGCGGCTGTCTTCCTTCATCGCCTCCAGCCATCCTTCGACATAGGCCGCGCTCTGGTCGAATTCAGGCTCCACCCCGATCTGCGCGCAAAGCATGCAGTTTCCGATTTCCGCGACCAGCTCCTCGAACGCGTAGGCCTTGCGGTCATTGAACCGGCCCAAGCGGTCAAGCCGCTTTGTCGCGCCTGTCCAATGAATTGTCTCATGGGCCAAGGTGCCAAAATACCCAGCCGCTCGATAAAACGTGCCAATCGGCGGCATGTGGATACGATCCGTCTTGATGTTGTAATAGGCGCGCGGCTCCTCGGTCACGTCGATCTGCGCACCGGTCGCGGCAAAGAACGCCTCCAACGCAGGGTCGGCCACGGTGCCAATATCACGGGGCGGATCGGGCAGGATGTAGAATTCAGCGGGCAGGCCCTCGATTTGATCAGCGTTGAACACGCGGTAAGCTTTGGCATACGGAATCTGGCGTTCCTCGCCGTTCTCGTCCTCACGCTCGACCGTGCCGTATTTCACGACGGTTGCGGATTTCTCGCCCTTGCGGACATGGCCCCCAAGCTGCCTGGCCTGATTGAACGTCAGCCAACGGGCTGAGCTGTAATCCTTGGTCATCGCCGTGGCCCAAAGCATCAGAATATTGATCCCCCGATAGGCTTCGCCGTTGAACCGTTCCGGCAAGCTGGCCGATGTCCCGCCGCCAGTCCACGGCTTGCGCCAGGGCGGTGTTCCCGCCTTGATCTGCGCGACAATCTGATTGGTGATATGGGTGTAAACGTCAAACTTCTCTGCGGTCATTTGTGACCCTCCTCGCGTGATGCGGTCGGGGTCTTTTTTCCCTTTCCGCCAATGGGCGGGCCTTCCTGTTCTGATCTTTGGAATGCCCATGCATTCCGAAGGACAGAGCAGGTAAGGGCAAAGCCCTGGCTGCGGCCTGGCGGGGCCGTGACAACCGGGTGGAGGGCGTGAATTTGGGAGGGAACCGCGCGCTTGCGCGTGGGAGGAACCGGGATTCTCGACCGGAACCGACGCCAAAGGCGGCGCTTGCCGGTTTTCTCGGACCTGACAGGATGGCAGGCGGATCAATAGGATTGAGAAACCGTCGGGGCTGGGTGGAGCGGGCGTCAGCCCGTTGATCCCCTGCCCTGTCTATCGCTCAAAGCGATCCCGGCGCACTGCCGGGGTCACAGGTAAACTTTGCAGGATACGCATCGTTCTGTCTGTCCGGTGTGCGGGACAAACTGAGCTTTCGCTGCATTCCCACGAATGCACGCTTTGGGGAAGAGACACTTGAGCCAAACGGAACGAGGGCCAGAAGTAGCCCTCTGCAGGTTTCCAAGGCCACTTGCAACTGATCAATTTGTCGACTCGATGTCGTGGAAAGAGAAGAATGGAGTTGAAACTACGCCTGCTGCGGTCATGCCATTTGCCAATGCTGGATCAGCCGCCCAAGCACGGGCTCGCTCCATTGTGTCCCACTCGAACCAGACGGTGATCATATTTTGATCGACGGGATTGTGCACAATGTAGGACGCCGTCTCACCCACCGAACGACGGGTTGGCAGGGCTTGATCGAAAACCTCCTTCCATCGGTCGAAGTCTTCGACCTCGTGGGTCACGACCATCCAGGCTTCTTGCGCCCAGGCGGTTTGGGATGAAAGAAGGGTGATCGCAGCAGTCACACTGAAGGCCACACAGTGAAATGGCATAGTAAACATGGAAATGCTCCTTTTGATAAATCTTGGATTGATTGTTAGGCGGCTGCCGGTTCGCCGCCGAACAAGTTCCAAAATTCAGACCGGGCATTGCTGCGCGGAAATTCGGTTTTTGGTGTCTCGACGCCTAGAAAGCGGCAGATCGGGTCCCAGCCTTCAGCGGGGTTGAACACCAAAAGCCTGTCTGCCGGGATGACCTCACGCACCTTCGCGTTGTTCGCCCGGTAGGCCGCGATAGCGGTTTCACGGTCGAGACCAGCGTCGCCCCCCTGCATTAGGATTTTGTCCATATTGTCGAACACGGCTCGGACGGGCGGCGGTAATGCAATGCCTTTGCGGTTTTGCCAGAAGCGGTTGATCGTGTGATCATAGCTGGCCCACCAGTCGTCCTCGGGGCGTTCGGTATGAATGACTTTGGCTTTGGGGAAAGCGATGGAAAGCTCATGCCAGTACACTGCACCGGGATTGTCTACTTGTGAGGTATAGCCCGCGAACACCTCGGCCCAATCGACCTCTTTTCCTCGTGCGAGGTCGGCCCAATGCGCCGGTTGTTCCGGATTTTGCATCACTTCCACCATGTGGTGGCAGGGGCCAAGGCCCAACTCTTCCAGGGCAAGTTTTGTGGACATGGTGCCGGTCCGGCCAAATCCAGATCCTATGATTTTCAGTGACATTTGCTGATCTCCTTTGCTTGTTTCAGCGCCTTGCTTCTGACAAAGGTTGTTGAACAGAATTCAACAGAAACATAACGAAACGATTTCATGCATCATGAATGATATTCAGCTCAGCCGACTCGATCTCAATTTACTTGTTACTTTCGAGGCGCTTATGACCGAGGGCAGCGTCGCAAAGGCGGCTGAACGGCTCAATAAGACGCCGTCGGCGGTCAGCCATGCACTGGCCCGATTGCGCGAACAGGTGGGTGATCCACTCATGGTGAAGGTCGGTGGCAAGATGCAGCCGTCGCCTTTCGCTGAAAGCCTGATCGATGACGTTCGCCCTATATTGCGAAGCATCCAACGAGTCGTTACCCCGCCCAAACCTTTCGATCCGGCGACCAGCACGCGCACGTTCCGCATCGCTGTACCTGCTATAACGGCGCTCATTGCCGAGGTTTTTGCGCGGATCAATGAAGAGGCACCGTGTGTATCGCTTGAATGGGTGAACCTGGGACCGGACCTCTACTCAGCCGTTGCGGACGAGCAGATCGACCTTGCCTTGCTGGGGGCCGATAAAACGCTGCCCGAAGGCCTGACGGAGCAAAAAAAGGCAAGCTTGAAGCGCTATACCTACATGCGCCGTGGGCATCCAGCGGTGGAAAATTGGAACAAACAAGCCTGGCTTGATTGGCCGCATGTTATGGTCGGGATGTCAAATGCAGCGCGCCAAACCGTCGAAGATCGGGTGGCCCGCGATGGCATGGAACGTCGCATCGGGGCGCATCTGCCCGAGTTTTCCGGCGTCGCCCCCTTGCTTGCGCGGACGAACATGCTGGGCACGACAGTTCAGTTATTTATGGTCGAGGACATACGAACCTATGGACTGATTGCCAAACGCCCTCCGGTCGATCTTCCAGATATTACGTTCCGCTTCTTCTGGAGCACCCGTCTTTCACAAGACCCGGGCAGCAAATGGCTGAGATCAATCGTAATTACGGCCTATGAGACGATCCACGACAAAGCAGCCAGAGCGGGCACCCAAATCGACTGACGACTTTGACGTAAGCTGGCAAACGGACATTCATTCAATATGCAGCATTCGTCACAGTGGGCTCACTGCCGCCATTAGATCGGGTGCAGCATTGCCTTAAAGCCGGGGCTGTCTGCCCCCTGCCCTGCGAGCATTCCCCCGAGGATGTATAAGGCAAGATGAAATCAATAATATACGATTGCCGATCCTGATATATTCCGGCACAAAGAGATGACTCCAGTTTCTTCAAGAGCATCTGATGACCGCGACCACACAGATCGAACCAAACGTAACAACCGAACAAGGTCTTCGGGCGCTTGCCGAAGAAGGCCACGCGGTTGAAGTGCTGTGCAAGGCTGAACCGGAACGCAAAGGACCGAGCTGGTACGGTCTTTGGATCATGCGGACTGTCGGTAATGACGGACAAGAAAAAATTCTCGTCACCGCAAGAACACGTCTGACGCAAAACGCGATCAAGGTACGCGAGTTCAAGACAGCGACCGGTGTGATTTCGTTCCTGGTCGGGGCCGGGTTCTCTGAGGCAAGCATCCCCATGAAGAACGGAGAAAAGACCTCACACCGCCTCGTCAGTGACTGAGGCCGGGATCACGGTCGATTTCTCGATCAATCTCGCGGTCGTTCTCGACCTCACGGTCTTTCTCCGGTTCTTCGATCCCCAGCTTCTCTCGCGGCTTGTTTAGCACGTCCTTCAGGCGCTCGTTCACGGACGGCTTGCGCTGCGCGCGTCCAGCCTCATCCCCACGCTCAGGATCAATGTGCCCATCCAGCTTGTGAACCGCCGCCTGCCCGTCTCGGCCTGCATCCTTGTCCATGATCTCCTTCAGGCGGTCCCGCGCGTAATTGCGGCCCTTGGACTGTTCTTCGTCACTCTGCCCACCACGGTCTTGTCCGCGATCCGTAATGCGCGCCAACCGCTCACGCACATCATCTGTGACGCGGCCCTTGGATGTTGCGGCTCTGAGCGCCGCCAGACCGGCAGACACACGCCCCTCCCCTGCCTCGCGCTCGATTCCGTAAGTTTCCCGCGCGATATCCAATCTCTCGCGCATCTCGCGGAACGCAGCGCGGGCCTGACGCGCGGCATGGACCACGGCACCGCGCTCCGTGACGGGTTTGTATTCCCGGCCCTCACGTTCGGCTGCCGCCTTCTCGCGCCGCTCCATAGAGTTCGCCGCCGGTCCCAGCTTCAGCTCCGGATCGCGGTCCAGCTCCTCGGCGGAAAGCGTATCACCGCGCTCCTGTGCCGCCTCCCGCTGCTTCTCAAGGGACCGGTGATCAACACGCTCGACTTCACCGACACGCTCAAGCGCGCGGTTCTGCAACTCGGCCCAGAGGCCACGCATCTGCTCGATCTCGACGCCGCCGGTCTTGGCGGAATCGAGCACGCGGGTTTTGGTGGTGAAGCCCCCGGCTTCCAGCTTGCGGGTGGAGGTCAGGACGTGGGCGTGATGGTTGCGCTGATCACCTTCCCGGTGCGGCGCATGGATCGCCACATCCACGGCAACACCATAGCGGCTGACCAGCTCCTGGGCGAAGTCGCGGGTGATCTGCAAGCGGTCCTCAGCGCTGATCTCGGACGGCAAGGCCAGCTCCCACTCGCGGGCGGTGACGGAGTTGCGGCGGGTCTCGCTGGCCTCGACCTCGTTCCAGAGGCGGGACCGGTCCGTGGCCCAGTCCGGCGCGTCTTGCGGGGTCAGGATGAAGGTCTCCTCGATGCCCTGCTTGCGGGTGTAATCATGGACGCGGCCTTCGCGCTGGCACTCGATGCGCTCTCCGACACGGTAGGCGGCAGCAGCCGTGGCAGAGCGCCCGGCGCTGCGTTTGATCGTCTTCACGGAGAGGTGGTAGCTGGCCATGCGCCCTCCCCTCGCCCGTGATGCAAACGCCCGCACGCGGCGGACCTGATCCGTGCCGATACCCCGATATTGGCCACCGGATCAGTCGTCTTTTCTCCGTCAGATCGCGCCCCAAACCGGCGCGATCCGAGGGGAAAAGACAGCCCGCCCGAAGCGAGCCTCTGGCTCACTGAGGCGCGGGCTTGCCAGTGAACTGTCCCCATATCCCCGGCCTCATGGGGGGCGGGATATGGGGACAGTTCACTGGCGGTTTGCCGTAGACAAACCCGGTATCGCGAAGGGGCATCAGCACCACCGCGCGATACCTCCCGCAAGGGAGACGCCAGCGGTAGACCGGCCCCCACCGTGGGGCATCGGGCGAGACGCTGGCGCGACCTTGCGGGACGCGATCCAACCGCTGAGGTTGGGCTGGGATGGTTTGGAAGGGGCCGCGCGCCCTTCCATGTCGCGGCGGTACGCAGCGAGGGGGATGGCCATCGGCCGGGGCTTTGCCCCAGAGAGATCGCACGCAAAGCTCGGAACCGCAGGTGGAGAGTTTGCATAAGTGCGCCCTTGTCCTTTACAGGCCTACGGGTAAGCTCTACCATCTGAGGTAGAAAGTCAAACTTCTCCACCCGCAAATCTAAAAATGGATTCACGCGTTATGGCAGAGACAGAACTTGAACGGGCAGAGAAACGGTATGCCCAGGCCAAGGCGCGGCTACAGGGGCTGAAGAACCGGGAAGCGACCCGACAGCGCAAACTGGATACCCGGCGCAAGGTGATCCTGGGCGGCGCGCTCCTCGATCTGGCGGAACGGGATTCCGGGGCTGCTGCCATGCTCGACCGGCTGATCCGCAACCTCGCCCGTGAACAGGATCGCAAGGCCTTCGCCGACTGGGCGGCTCCCGGTGCCGCTTCAGAAGAGGAGCGGCAATCCAATGGATGATGGTGACCTTGAAATCAACGTATCGGATGAGCTGTACGACGCACTGAAGCGGCAGGGCAAAGCGAATGGGCGGACACCGGACGAGGAGGCCCGCGCCATCCTGATCGCGGCTCTGTCCCCTGATACAGGTCATGCCCCTGACGCTGACGGGTCCGGGTGATGCGGTCACTCATGCTCTTCATGGGCGGACTGGCGCGCTTTTTCTATCGCCTGATCGCCACGCCCATTCTGTTCGGCTGGATGATCGGGCGCACAGCATTCGGGGCGATGATCGGGTTCCTGATTGGTGGGGTCGTCGCCCTCTCGACCTTCGGTCCTCCGCTTGGTCAGTCGGCTTGGGAATGGGCCATCATTCTGCCGCCCACGTTCATCGGCGCAGTCTTCGGATTCCAGTATTGGCGCATCGTCTCCGGGGCAGATGATTTTTTCGGGCTGACCGGCGACAGCCATGGCTCGGCCCGCTTCGCCAATCGCAAGGAGCTGAAGAAACATCAGGGTGGTGACGGTCTTTTGATCGGGCGCAATCCGCACACCGGGCGGCTGCTGCGCTATGACGGTCCAGCCCATCTGATCACCCTCGCCCCGACACGGGCCGGGAAAGGCGTCGGCACGGTCATACCGAACCTTCTTGGCGTGGACCGCTCCGTCCTGGTCATCGACCCCAAGGGCGAGAATGCCCGGATCGCGGGGGAGGCAAGACGACGGCTTGGCACCACCCATGTCCTCGATCCCTTCGAGGTCTCGGGGATGCCGTCAGCCGCCTACAACCCGCTCGACCGGTTGACACCCGACAGCCTCGATCTGGGCGAGGATGCAGCCTCCCTGACAGAGGCGCTGGTGATGGACCCACCGGGACAGGTCTCCGAAGCGCATTGGAACGAGGAAGCCAAAGCCATCCTCGGCGGGCTGATTATGTTCTGCGTCTGCCACGAGGAGCGCGACCGGCGCACACTGGCCACCGTTCGGGAATATCTCACCCTGCCCCCGGAAAAGCTCCGTGCCCTGCTGGAGCTGATGCAGGACAGCGATGCAGCGAGCGGGCTGATTGCCCGCGCCGCCAATCGGTTCCTGGGCAAGGCGGATCGCGAAGCCGCCTCGGTCATGTCAAACGCACAACGGCACACCCATTTCCTGGACAGCCCGCGCATTGCGAAAGTCACATCGCGGTCGGATTTCCAATTCTCCGATCTGCGCCACCGTATCACCTCGGTGTTTCTGGTGCTGCCGCCCAACCGGATGGACGCCTACAGCCGCTGGCTGCGCCTTCTGGTCTCTCAGGCCCTTCAGGACATAGCACGGGACGCTGAGGCGTCTGTAGGCGCTCAGGGCGCTTCTCAGCGCCTCAAGGCCCCTGCCCTCTTCCTCCTCGATGAGTTCGCCGCCCTGGGTCGTCTGGAAGCCGTGGAGCGCGCCATGGGGCTGATGGCGGGATATGGCCTCCAGCTCTGGCCGATTTTGCAGGACATGAGCCAACTCAAGGACCTCTACGGCGATCGTGCAAACACCTTCATCGCCAATGCTGGGGTGCAACAGGTCTTCGGGGTGAATGATTTTGAAACGGCGAAGTGGCTGAGCCAGATGATCGGCCAGGAAACCACCGGGTTCCAGACCGACAGCTACAAGCCAGGCGACAATCCCAGCTTCAGTAACAACCTCACGGGCCGTGATCTGCTGACCCCCGATGAAATCATGCAGATGCCGCCGAACGTGCAGCTCCTCCGCGTCCAGGGTCAGCCCTCGGCTCTGGCGCAAAAACTACGCTACTACGCCGACCCCGAG
>JBCAXQ010000021.1:0-19636 GCA_038534015.1 Pseudomonadota bacterium
GGTGATGAAGGCGCCGAAGCCCGGCTGCCTGATCGTGAATCCGAGGCCTCTTCCCAGACCAGAGATGGCAATGGTCGCAAGCCCGTCACACAGGATCAGGCGGCAGCGCTTAACTCAATGCGCGGTGTGCCGGAGCGGATCCAAGCGGATGATGATCTTCGAGGAGCGGCCTGATGGACGCCCTCACTTCGAAACGGCAATTGCGCCAGTTCGAAGGTGTGAATTTTGACTTCGGCGGCGCCGAAGCAAAAAGGCTTGCCAATTGGCTGCTGGTCTGGATTGGCTTGGCCAATATCGCTTTTGTAGCGATGTGGGCGATCGGAGCGCCACCCCGCGCTATCCCGATTGTCGTGGCCGCGGTCGTCGGATTGCTGTTTCGCAATTCCCCGGCGTGGCTGAAATTCGCCGCCTTTGGGGCGGTCATGGCATTCTCGGTCCTGTGGTTCATCGCTGCCGTTTTCAACCTTGCGATCACGTCACTGCTTTACTCGTTGCGGTTCATGATCGAAATCAGACCGGCCCAGTCAGTGGAGTACATCGCTGTCGCCGCATTGCTTGGGGCTGTCAGTGTGGCTGCCTGGTTTGCGGTGAAGCGTGACAGCAGTTTTAGCGATTGGCGTGCATCCCTGATCGCGGTTGGCAGCGCGCTGGCGCTCATTGGCGTCGATGCCTGGGTCACGGCCGACATGCGTGGCCATTATGAACGCAGCCCCTCTGTCGGTGCTCCGTTTGAATCCGCGATGGCTGCCAGCGATGCGGAACGCGTTGCACTGGCCGGAAATAGGAACCTGGCCATCATCATGGTGGAATCGCTCGGCGTGCCGACGTCCAATTCCGAAATGAAGCGGCTGCTTTTTGCGGGCCTGGAAACGCCCGTGATGCAGCGGCGTTTCGAGTCCACGCGAGGAACGTCGCTCTACTACAATTCCACAACCGCAGGAGAAATCCGCGAATTGTGCGGGCGTTGGGGCGAATACCACGAACTCGTCTCTGCAGGCGGCGATCTATCCTGCCTGCCGGGGCGCATGCGCCAAGCCGGCTACAGCACCCATGCCTATCACAGTTTTGAAGGGCCATTCTTTGACCGAGCAACCTGGTATCCAGGGATCGGTTTCGACAGGACCGTGTTTGCCAAAGACATGATAAAGGCCGGCGCGGAGCCATGCGGCGGTGTTTTTCCCGGCGCTTGCGACCGCGATATTCCTGAGCAATTGGCAAGGCAGCTGAAAGCGGAAACCGGGCCGCAATTTGTCTATTGGTTGACGGTCAATTCCCATCTTCCAGTGCCGACTGAAGCCAACCTGAAAGTGGATCGGTGCGAGCGGGTTTCTGGAGAGCTCGCGCGCGATTTTCCAATGATCTGCCGCCAGTTCGCTCTTTGGCAAGACATGGAGAAGGCGCTGGCACGAGAGGTCTTGCAGCCGGGCTTCCCGCCGACCGACTTCCTGATTGTTGGCGATCATATGCCACCCTATTTCGAAACGCGGCATCGCCGCGAGTTTGCTCCGGATCGCGTGCCCTGGATACATCTGCGCTGGCGCCCGGATGCGGACAAAGCGACGACCGCAGACTGATAGAGCCACACCGTGAAGACACTTGGCGATTCCTTAACCGTATTCTGCGAGTTTGCAGTCCGACTGGGGCTCGAGGCTTCTATTTTGTGTGGCCGGGGGAAGGCATGACGCAATTGTTGACCAAGATGCGGGACATCCGTTTTGTGAGATACATTCTCGCAAGCGTTGGCGCGTTGGCGGTCGATGTTGGCAGCTTTCTTGCGCTCCTTTCGATCGGACTGGCGGCTGCTCCGGCCTCGGCAGTTGGATATTCACTGGGCATTCTGGCGCATTGGTTGATGTCGAGCCGGGCCGTTTTTCAGGACAGTGTTGCCGAAGGGGGTATGGCCCGCACTCGGCAAAAGGCCCTGTTCGTCATCTCTGCTCTCGTGGGCCTTGCGCTCACGACGGCGATTGTCGGCATCGGCGATTGGAGCGGTATCGATCCTCGGATGGCCAAGCTCGCAGCGATTGCGGTTGCTTTCGCAGCGACATGGTTGCTGCGCAGCCGGATTGTGTTCCGCGTTCAGGGTGAGGTGTAAACGATGTTGGGTGCCCAACGTCGCACAGCCTTCGCGCCCGATTTCCTCGCCCGGGTCGGAATAGCCTGGCTTGGCGTCTCGGCGCTCTTGCTGATTGTCAATTTCACGGCAATCGCGGGCCTGCGATTCCCCGATCCCGATGATGTGTTGCGACTGGTTCAGGTTCGCGATCTGATCGCTGGCCAAAGTTGGTTCGATCTGACGCAATATCGCGTCGATACTGCCAATGGCGGTGTACCAATGCACTGGTCCAGGCTGGTCGATGTCCCGCTGTTGATTGTTATTGTCGCGCTGACTCCCTTGCTGGGGGCGGCCACCGCGGAACTGGTTGCTGTTGTACTGGTGCCACTGATCACGCTTGGCTTGGCCATGCTTCTCGCTGCCCGGATAGCCTGGAGGCTGATGGGCGAAGATGAAACGACGATGACATGTCTGGTCATGGCCGTTTCAATCCCGTTGCTTTTCCAGCTTGGCCCTATGCGGATTGACCACCATGGCTGGCAGATCGTCGGCGCCTTGGCTGTCATGAATGGGTTGATGGCGCGCACGCCGCACGTCGGGGGCTGGGTCATCGGAACTGCGATGGCGGTCTGGTTGTCCATTTCTATCGAGGGTTTGCCGTTGGCCGCTGTGATCTGCGGCGTTCTGGCATTGCGCTGGATCCGCAACCGCCATGATCGGGCCTGGCTTGTGGTCACGATGCAGGCGCTGGCGACCACGAGCGTGGTGCTGTTCCTCGCGACCCGCGGGGTCGGCGATCTTGCTACCTATTGTGACGCGATCAGCCCGACGCATGTCGGAATTTTCGTGCTGGGGGCGGTCGTTTTTACTGGCCTTTCTGCGGCTGAGCCATTGCCGCGACCGGCGATATGGCTTGGATTCGCTTTGGCTGGCGGAGGCGGGCTGGCCATGATGATGGTGGCCGCGCCCCAATGCGCAGCTGGCGGTTTTGCAGACCTCGATCCGCTCGTGGACACGATTTGGCACGATCAGGTTATGGAGGGCATGCCGATCTGGAAACAGCCGGTCTCCAGCATCCTGCATTATGCGGTTGCCCCTGTAATTGGATTGCTGGCCGCTCTAAACCTCGCTTCGCGATCCAGCGACTGGCTCAAGGGCTGGTGGACCGAATATGCGATTGTTCTTGGCGCAGCGATCCTGATTTCACTGCTGGTTGCCCGCGCGGGCGCGGTTGCATGTGCGTTGGCTGCTGCTCCGTTGGCCTGGCAGATCCGCCAGTGGCTGCGCACAATCCGTTCGATGAACCACATCGCCCCCCGCATGCTCGCGACAATCGGTGTCGCGATGGCTCTGCTCCCTGCTTTGCCGATTATGCTGTTGGGGTGGGCGATCCCAGCCCAGGCATCGCTGGAGAGCGGTGCATCTGTTGCTCCTGCGGCCGCTGCTCCCAAGAGCTCCTCTTGCGATGTGGCAAGCAGTGCCGCGGTGTTGCGCGCGCTGCCGGTGGGAGAGATGTACGCGCCGATGGATATCGCCCCGGGTATCCTGCTGGAAACAAGGCACACAGTGGTCGCCACCGGTCATCATCGCGGCCATGAGGGAATGCGCGTCCTGATCGAAACCGCACTGGCTGACAGCGCTGTAGCCCGCCAAACTCTGACTGATCGTGGCAGTGACTATGTCGCGCTTTGCGGCGATCTGGGCGAACCACGCATGTATGCCAAACTGGCTCCAGATGGCTTTGTCGCTCAGTTGATCCGCGGTGACGTCCCAGACTGGCTGGAACCGGTCGATACGGGTCCAGAAAGCAATCTGGCGGTTTGGCGTGTGGTCCGCAACTAGCGGACTCCGATCTTAGCCTGGTACGAAATCCATCGCCACACCGTTGATGCAGTGCCGCTTGCCAGTCGGCTTGGGCCCATCGCTGAAAATGTGACCCAGATGCCCGCCGCAATCGGCGCAATGCACTTCTGTTCGCGGCACACCGATCTTGTAATCCACCGACGTGCCGACTGCGCCTTTGTCGATAGCCTTCCAGAAGCTCGGCCATCCGGTTTTGCTGTCATACTTTGTGGTGGAGGAATAAAGCCGGTTGCCGCACCCTGCGCAGACATAGGTGCCCTTGCGCTTTTCATCGTTGAGTGAAGACGAATAGCGCCTTTCCGTATGCGCTTCACGCAGGACCCGATATTCGGCCCGGGTCAATTCGCGCTGCCATTGCGCTTTGGTCTTGCGGATGCGGAAAGTCTTGGCTTCTGCCGGGCTAGCTCCGCAAGCCGCCAGCACGGGTATAGCCGCGCCAATCCCGATGGCGCTTAGAAAAGAGCGGCGGTGAACAACAAAATCAGACATGGCTCGGCATCCCGTACGAAGAGTCTCTATCCCCTGGTACGTGGATAGCGCGCGAAAGGTTTCACTCGCCTGAAATCAGAATTCACTGACTTCGACTTCGAGCTTGCGGAAACCGTGCACGAAGTTTGCACGTACGCGTTCCACATCGCCTGCAATATGCACACGCATCCGGCGTTTGTGCATCTCTTCAAGAAGAACGCGCAATTGCAGCTCTGCCAGGCGAGCGCCGACGCAGCGGTGAATGCCATAGCCGAAGGCGATGTGCCGACGGGCATTTTCGCGTGTGATATCAAGCTTGTGAGGATCGGGGAACACGCTTTCCTCGCGGTTTGCGCCGAGATACCAAAGCACAACCTTGTCGCCCTTTTTGATCTGTTTGCCAAAGACTTCGGTGTCTTCGGTGCAGGTCCGGCGCATATGCGCCAGCGGCGTCTGGTACCGCAGGCATTCCTGCACCGCATTGGGGATCAGGTCAGGATTCTCCTCGAACAGCTTGCGCTGGTCCGGGAACTTGTCGAACGAATGGATAATGCCCGACATCGTGTTGCGGGTCGTGTCGTTCCCCCCCACGATCAGCAGCACCAGATTGCCGATGAATTCCTCCGGGCGCATCTGGTTCATCGCTTCGGAATGGATCATCATGGAGATCAGATCGTTGCCGGGCTCCTTGTCATGGGTGCGCTCGATCCAAATCGACTGGAAATAGGCCGCCATCTCGTGGAGGAACTCCCAGCGCATCTCGTCGAGCTCTCGCACACCGGCGAGTTCCGTATCGCCTGACCAGTCTGACCAGAATGTGAGCAACCGCCGGTCTTCCCATGGAAAGCCGAACAGGATCGCCAGCATCCCTGTTGTCAGCTCGATCGATACTTTGTCGACCCAATCGAAGGTTTCGCCGCGCGGCAGCGTGTCAAGCAGTTCGCCCGTCCGGGCGCGGATTTCCTCTTCCATGTCAGCCATGGCGGAGGGCGTGAACTTGGGCGCGACTGTTCGACGCTGGCCTGTATGCTCGGGCCGGTCCATGGCAATGAACATAGGCAATTCGCGCCGGTCGGCGTTGCTGTCAGCCAGTTCCTCTTCAGAAAGGCGCTCGAGGATGGTGATCCCGCCATGCTCCCAGCTGGAGGAGAAAATCTCTGGCTGGGCCTCGATATGCTGGATCGCCTTGTGGCCGACGACCGCCCAATATGGGCCATACGGGCTTTCGGGGATGTAGTGCAGCGGACCGGCTTCCTGCATTTCGGCAAAGATTGGCTGCCAGCGATCCTCAAAATAGATGTCGGACCGGCTTACATCCCATTTGTGCGGGTGTTCCGGGCGTTCTTCGGGGTGCTTCTCGTAATGCTCTTTGAGCGCTTCATAGGCAGTCGGGGAACTGCGCACTTGCGGGCGTTCTGGTGCAATCGTCGCCATGCCACTCTCCTGTTCGCTGGCGCTTTGCTCGCGCCTAGTCGTTGAGTCGCATCCTGCCCTAACTGACACAGCTGTCAATAGTGGGTTGCGTTTTGCGACTTATTCGGCGGGCTCGAGAGGTGCCTGCTTGCTCGCCGCAACGCGACCCCAAGTGCGACGTTTTTTCTCCCGCCCGGCTCCGCCTGATTTCATCACGCGTTTGCGGAACAGCATGGACCCGCCGCGCACCAAAAGGAGGACGGCAAAGGCCTGCCAGGCCAGCGCCGCCGCGTGCAACCATAGGGATTCGTCCAACGCTGCCCTTGCCAGCATCGCAAACGGAGAGCTGAGCGGAAAGCCGATCGCCAGAATTTCCAGTGCCGATCCAGGCTGCGTGATCGTATAAGCGGCGAGGAAGAACACCATCAGCTGCATCATGGTGACGGGCATCGACATGGTCTGCACTTCCCGAACTGTGCTTGCCATGGCTCCGATGGTCAGGAACAGCGCGCCAAGCAGCAGATACGCCATCGAAAAATAGACAATACCGAGCACAATAAACAGCGGCCAGCCGACGGCAGGCGCGGGCAGATTCGCAATATCGGTGCCAGTCACCTGGATGATTGCTTCGCTTCCAACCGTCCACAGGCCCCAACCGAACAGGCCCCAAACGCCTATACCGACAAAGCTCACGCCCAGCATCGCGAACAATTTGCCCATGAACACCGCGTCCATCGGGATTGCAGCGGCGAGTATTTCGATAATCTTGTTGGCTTTCTCCTCAACGAGGTTGGACAGCACCATACCGGCAAGCAGCATCGTCAACAGGAACAGCAGCATTTGTGCTGCCTGCGCTGTCCGAATTCTGTTTGATCGTTCGGCCACCGCGCTGCTGGCGACGGCCTGACTGGACACCTGCGGAAACTCCGAAGGGGCCGCCGCCGTAGCCTCCGCCGCAATCATGCTCACTGGCCCTCTCCAGCGATTGACCTGACCTTTCGTCCCGATCAGTTCGGGCGCGGATGGGGAGCCGGTCAAGATAGCGGCATAGTTTCCGCGTCGCGCTTCCATGAATTCCAGCGCGTTGAAGGCAGGGTCCGCCTGGGCTTCCGGAATCTCAGCCAGGCGCGGCAGGAAACTCCCGGTCTGAGGGCGCAGAACCTCGCTCGCCACGATCATCGCCTGGTTGTCTTCCGCGCTCATCGCTATGCCGATCTCGACACTCACAGCCTGGCGCGAAACCGAGCTCCCAATGCTGCCTGCGAGTGCGCCGACGATGACCGGAAACAGCGGCCCGATCAGGAAAAACAGAAATGCGCGGCTAAAGAGCACGGCAAGGAAATCGCGCCGGGCCACCACCCATGCCGCTTCCAGCCGGTTGAGCCGCGGATTGGCTGCGATGTCGCCTTGATCAAACCCGCTCATGCGTTCTCTCCGGACTGATCGGCTTCAAGCTGGCGAGCTGCAGCCTCGCCCGCAATATGGACAAACGCATCGTGAAGGCCTGCTCGCTCGATCGAGAGTGAGAGAATTCCAGCCTCTCCTTCGATCAATTGACGCAGCAAAGGTTCAATCCCGGTGTCAGGCAGCGGGAAATAGAAAAAGTCGCCTTCTCTCCGGGTCTGTTCCGGCAAGCGGCAGTCCAGGCCCCCTCGCGCGCACGCGTCTCCAGTCGAACTTGGGCCGGGATGCGGTCCCGTGCCGCCTCGACTGAACCGGCATAGGGCACTTTACCACCGGCGATAATCGCGACCCCTTCGCACAGACGTTCGGCGTGATGAATCACATGCGTCGAAAAGATGACTGTCACCCCATCATCGGCCAACGCACGGATCATCCGTTCAAGCTTGCCCTGGTTGATCGCATCAAGACCAGAAAACGGCTCATCAAGCACCACCAGACGCGGTCTGTGAACCAAGGTGCCCAGCAATTGCACGGTTTGCGCCATGCCTTTCGAAAGTTGCCGAATTTGCCGGTCAGCGGCGTGTGCCAGCTCATGCCGTTCAAGCAGCTCGAGACCGCGTTTACGGCCTTCGGGCAGGGGAAGCCCTCGCAACGCGCCCATGAATGCGATTGCTTCAATCGCTTTCATTGCCGGGTAAAGCCCGCGTTCTTCGGGAAGATATCCGATCATCCGCCCGATCTCGTGCGGCTGGTGATGGCCGAAAACGCGGCGCACACCTTCATCCGGGTCGATAATGCCCAGCAGCATCCTCAAGGTCGTGGTCTTGCCCGCTCCGTTGGGACCCAGAACGCCATAGATCGCGCCTTCTGGCACGCTCAGATCGACGCCATCGACCGCTCGTGTTCCGTCAAAGCTCTTCACCAGACCACGCGCTTCGATAGCGAGTGGTCGTGTATCGATTGTCTCGCTATCCGCCTCTTGCGCAGAATTGCCCGCTGTCACGTGATCGCCTACCGCCATATCCATATGAAGCACGGTTAACGTGCAGGACTAAACGGGAGCAACCCCAATCGTGGTTAACGCCATGACAAGACCTGACTTGATGGACCGTCTCCAGGCCGAGGCGCGGCGGCTGGGCTTCGCGGCATTCGGCGTTGCGCCTGCCGTCGAGGACCCGATCCGCGCCGACCGGCTGGAGCAGTGGCTGGGCGAGGGGCATCACGGCTCGATGGAATGGATGGAGGCGCGGCTTCATCATCGCCGCTCTCCGCAAGGCCTCTGGCCCGAAGCCAGGAGCGTGATCGCGCTCGGGGTCAGCTACGCGCCCGCCAATGATCCAATGGGGCTTGAAGCACATCCCTCGCGAGCCCGTATCTCCGTCTATGCTCAGGGCAAGGATTACCACGATGTTGTGAAGAAGCGCCTGAAGGCGCTGGCGCGCTGGCTGGTCGCCGAACGGCCGGAAGCGCAGGTCAAAGTGTTTGTCGATACGGCACCGGTGATGGAGAAACCCCTGGGCGAAGCGGCAGGACTTGGTTGGCAAGGCAAGCACACCAATCTCGTCAGCCCCGATCATGGCAGTTGGTTGTTTCTTGGGGCGATCTACACGACCCTGGAATTGCAGCCATCAATTCCACATCGCGATCAATGCGGATCGTGCCGGGCCTGTATGGATGTTTGCCCCACTGATGCATTTCCGAGCGCCTATCAGCTCGATGCGCGGCGTTGCATTTCTTACCTGACAATCGAGCACAAAGGTCCGATTGCGGAGGAATTCCGCGAAGCCATGGGCAATCGCATCTATGGCTGCGACGATTGCCTCGCTGTTTGTCCGTGGAACAAGTTTGCAGAGCAAGCCAATGCAGCGCGCGAATTTCTTCCCCGTGCTGAACTGGTTGCTCCTCGGCTCGCTGAGTTCCTGGCACTTGATGACCCGGGATTTCGCCTGCTTTTCTCTGGCTCCCCGATCAAGCGAATTGGGAGAGACCGGTTTGTCCGCAATTGCCTTTATGCGGCCGGGAACAGCGGTGATGCCCGACTGCTTGAGCGCGTGAATGCCTTGCTCGAGGATCCCGATCCGGCCGTTGGCGATGCTGCGCGTTGGGCGAAGGATCGCCTTACAACAGCTCTTTGAGGGGGGTCTCCGCATCCTCGAGAATATCACGCGGCACCTCGCCAATCCCTTTTTCCAGCAGCTTTCTGCCCTGCACGTAATCCTTCATCGCATTGACGCAGTCGAACGCGATCGGTTTGCCTTCTTTGAGATAGACAATTGTGAACCTGCGAGTCGCCGGATCGCCCCGCACCACCGTCTCGTCATAGCCGAGACTGAGGCCGGCCGTCTGAAGCTTGAGGTCATACTGGTTTGACCAGAACCAGGGCAAAGCGTGATAGGGTTCTTTCTCGCCCATAATGGCCCTCGCCACCGTATTCGCCATGTCATTGGCGTTCTGCACCGATTCAAGCCGGATCACCGCCTTGTCGGCAAAATCATTTGCGTGTGCTGCGCAGTCTCCGATGGCGTAAACATCGTCCAGCGTGGTGCGGCAAAACACGTCCACATCAACGCCATTGGATCCCGCTGCACCGGCCGAAATCAGCGGGGCAACAGCCGGTACAATGCCAATGCCCGCGACCACCATATCACAGGCGATCACTTCGCCATTGTCGAGCTTGACCCCGCTGACAGCGCCATCATCGCCGACAATCTCCGATACCGCTGTTTCGAGCCTGATTTCGACGCCGTGATCGCGATGCTCTTTCTCATAGAACCTGGACAGCTCTTCTCCTGCCACCCTCGCGAGGACGCGGGGCAGGGTCTCGATCAAGGTCACAGCACATTCAAGCTTGCGCAGCACCGCTGCCGCCTCGAGCCCTATATAGCCACCGCCGATAACCACGGCCTTTTTCGCGCCATGCTCAAGCGCTTGCATCATGGCATCGGCATCCCGCTTGTCGCGAACGTAGTATACACTTTTGAGATTCGCCCCAGGGCACGGCAGCCTGCGCGGGTCACCGCCTCCTGCCCAGATCAGCTTGCGGTATCCGATCCGCGACCCATCAGAAAGCGCGACTTCGTGTGCCATCTCATCGATCTCGGCCACACCCTGGCCCAACCGAAGATCGATATCCTTGTCGGCCCAGAATTTCTCTGGCCGGATCATGATCCGTTCGAACGGCTTCTCGCCAGCAAGGTATTCCTTGGAAAGCGGCGGGCGCTCATAGGGCGGAACCGAGTCTCGCCCGATCATCAGAATCGAATCTTCATGCCCTTGCTGACGGAGGGCGATAGCCGCCTGAGCGCCACCATGCCCGGTCCCCACGATTACGATATCGGCCCGTTCCATGGTCGGCTGGGTCGCCGCAAAATCCCCATTCGTCAAGCGTGATAGCGCCAGCCCGTGCCGTCTTTGGTGGCCCTATGGGTCGAGCAGGTTGCGCGCCTGGCTGGCGATCTGGGCCAGCACTGCCGGAGCAACCGGGGTCTGAGTCTGGGCGCGATCGATCATGGATTTGAACTGGCGAATGGAGTCTGAATTGTCCCCGAGCCATTTTTCGACAGCGCCGGCCGGGTCTGCTTTCGCAGCCTTGCGCCGCACCAACCGGCCAAGGAATTCGAGCCGCATTTGCTGAAAATCGCGGGCTAGGCCCGCAACCAGCAAGCGTTCCCATACGTCCGATGGATCCATCATCGCCGCCGTGCCCTGCGCCCAACCAAGGCCAAGCCTCTGGCCCAGAGAAGTGAAGGCATCGGTCAGGTCTACTGCAGCTACGCCAGCATCGCGGGCAAGCTTGGCCAGGCCGACAGAACCGTCCATCTCGAACAGGTGTGCGACCCTGCGTGCGAGCGCATCCGGCGCACCCTGAGTTGTGAGCTCCTGCTGCAACGAATCGGACTGGTCTCGAGACTCGCCACCGAGAAGACTTTCCGCGGCCATGTCGAGCTCTTCGATACCGCCGCGCAGTTCTTCCACGACATCCGCAGGCGCTTGCTTCGCAACACCCGCGCGGAGCAAATCCGCCATATGACCGCGCATGGCAATCGCGACGTATTCGAACAGCGCGATCCGCGCGGCCTCAGGCATGTCGGACTGGTCGATCTTTTGCCAGAGAGACTGCGTGTCGAACAGGCGATCCGCTGCGACAAAAGCATTGGCTACAGCGCCGAATGTCGCACCCTCCTCTTCCGCCAGTTCAAACGGCGGCAACAGTCCCAGCCGGTTAATAATCCGGTTGGCAAGTTCGGTGGCAACCAGTTCGCGGCGCAATTGGTGGTCGCGGATTTGCTTCACGAACTTCTTCTGCATCGGTTCGGGGAACAGGCCGATGAGTGTTGGCTCCATCGCCGCGTCTTGCGACAAGGGGCTTGTTTCGATGGCGTCCTGAAGCACGAGCTTGGCGGAAGAAAGCAGCACCGCAAGTTCCGGGCGCACCAAACCATGGCCTTCGCTGGCACGCCGGGCATAGACTTCGCCGGTGGCAAGACCTTCGGTTTCTCGGTCAAGCTCGCCGATATCCTCGAACGTTTCAATCAATCGGGCGTAAGATGCCGTGCTTTCGGCCCCGCCAGCTTCGGCAATCGATAGAGCCAGCGCCTGGAGTCTGTTATCCTCAAGAACGATCTCAGAGACCTCATCAGTCATGTCTTCTAGCAGGGTATTGCGCTTCTTGCCCGACAGTTTGCCATCGCGCTGCGCTGCAGCCAGCGCGATCTTGATGTTCACTTCGTTGTCGGAACAATCGACACCGGCTGAATTATCGATGAAGTCTGCGTTGATCCGCCCGCCGTTCAGCGCAAATTCGATCCGACCCGCCTGGGTGATGCCCAAATTGGCACCTTCGCCAATAGCCTTGGCACGAACGTCTCCAGCACTGATCCGCACGGGATCATTGGAAGGATCACCGACGTCCGCATCGTTCTCGCTTGCAGCCTTAATGTAGGTTCCGATTCCCCCGAACCAAAGCAAGTCGACAGGTGCCTCCAGGATAGCCTGGATCAGCTTTTCGGGATCAATCTCCGACGGTTCGATTCCAAGCAATTGCCGCGCCTTCTTAGGCAGTTTTATGCTCTTGGAATTGCGTGAATATACGCCACCACCCTTTGAAATAAGGCCCGGATCATAGTCCTGCCAGCTCGAGCTCGGTTGGTCGAACAACCGCTTGCGTTCTTTCCAGCTGGCGTCCGGATCAGGGTCGGGATCAATGAAGATATCGCGATGATCGAAGGCAGCGACAAGCTTGATCGCCTTCGACAGCAGCATGCCATTGCCGAACACGTCGCCCGACATATCGCCGCAGCCAGCAACCGTGATGCTATCCGATTGCACATCGGTTCCCATTTCGAGGAAATGGCGCTGCACAGACACCCAGGCACCGCGCGCTGTGATACCCATCGCCTTGTGGTCATATCCGTTTGATCCGCCGCTGGCGAAAGCATCATCAAGCCAGAAATCCTGAGCTTGCGCGATGCCATTTGCGACATCGGAGAATTTGGCCGTGCCTTTGTCTGCAGCGACGACGAAGTAAGGATCTTCTCCGTCATGGATAACCACGCAGTCAGGATGAACAACTTTCCCGTCTACAATGTTGTCAGTGACAGACAGGAGCGTGCGGATGAAGACCTCGTAGCTGGCCTGCCCTTCTGCGGCCCACGCTTTGCGGTCTTTGGTCGGCGAAGGCAGTTGTTTTGGATAGAATCCACCTTTCGCCCCTGTTGGCACAATCACCGCGTTCTTGACCCGCTGTGCCTTCATCAGGCCCAATATTTCGGTGCGGAAATCATCCCGCCGATCAGACCAGCGCAGTCCACCGCGTGCGATGGCTCCGGCGCGCAAATGGATCCCTTCAACCCGGCGCGAATACACAAAGATTTCTCGCCATGGCACAGGCTTTGGCAGCCCGGGGACGAGGCCCGAATCCAGCTTGAACGCGAGTGCTTCTTCTGCTGCCGGAGCGAACGCATTCGTGCGCAGGATCGCACCGATCACGCCATGATAAAGACGAAGCAGCCGGTCATCGTTGATGGCTGAGACTTTGGAAAGACTGCGAGCGTATCGGGCCTCTGCATCGGTCACCGTTTCAGTCCGATCGCCCATGAAGCCGGGGTCATGCCGCGCAATCAGCCCATCGAGCATGGCCCGCGTGACGCCCTCAGCCCCTGCCAACGCGTCGACCACCGTGTAGATGGTAAAGCTCATGCCCGTCTGGCGCAGATAGCGATAGATCGCGCGCAGCCAGTCTGCTTCGCGCGCGCTCAATGCCGTCGCGATGACAAGGCGGTTGAACGGATCGCTTTCTGCGCATCCATTTAGAACTTCAGCAACGGCTGGCTCAATCTCGCTTGCTCGATCAATCAGATCGCCAGACTTGCAGCCTTCTGGCAAATCAAGGGTGAACTCATGGATGGTTCCCATCGCTCCTTCGTTCAGGGCAACCGGGATCTCTTTGATGACGCGAAAGCCAAAATTCTCCAATGCCGGCACCGCGTCAGTAAGGAACAAGGCCCCCTCTTTCTGATAGATCTTCAGCCGCAGGCGGTTTTCCGTATCTTTGGCCAGGCAGTAAAAACGCGCATCACGTTCATTGTCGTTGCCGGTTGCCAAACCTCGCAGACGTTCGATATCTCGCGCGGCCTCTGCGGCATCATAGCGCGCCCGGTATTGCGGCGGGAAAGCGTCGGCAAAGCGCGCGGCAATCGCAGCAGCACGTCCGCGCTCTAAGCTTTCTGCCAGCGCGTTTTCAACGGCTTCGTTCCACCCGCGCAACATGTCTTGGAGCCTGGCTTCAAGCTCGGTTTCATCGGGCATTTCCGTGGCAGTCCGGACATCAAGCACGAATTCGAGCATAGCGAGCGTTCCGCCCTCTACCTCAAGGCTCCAGTCCAGCACCTCGACCCCGTCATTGAGGCTCAGCAAGCCCTGGATTTGCAGCCGAGTCTGGGTCGAGACCAGATCGCGCGGCAACCACACAAACGCATAAATGTGCCGATCAAGTTGCGAGCCGATCAGGGCCAGGCGGGGGCGCGGCCTGTCGACCAGGCTCATCATTGTTGTGGCAAGGCGAGCATTGGCAGTGTTGCTAAAGCCGATCAGCAAGTCATGCGGAAGCGCGGTGAAAGCGTGCGCCAATGCCTTGTCCGCGTGCCCGCCTGGGTGGAACCCCAATGCATTGGTCAGCGATGCCAGGCTTTCGCGCAAAACCGGCACTTCGTTTGGCGGTGCCGCTAGAGCTGCACTCGTCCAGATGCCGACATGGATAGAGAGCGCCGAAACGGCCCCTTCGACCTGATCCCGTATACCGACAATGAAAAGATCAAACGGGATGCGTCGGTGAACATTGGAGACGTGATTGGCCTTGATGATCAGCAGGTCACGCGCTTCGTCGTCCGCATCCTTCTGATCGAACCAGTCAAAGGCGAGCTCGAAAGAGGACTCCGCCAACACCTGCTTGACGCTCTTGCGGCAGACCCCAAGAGCTTTGGATTGCTGGCCATTGCGCTCCCTGGTTACATGACCGAGCTGTGTGAGCATTCCGTCATGAAGCCACGCCAGCAGCGCAGATTCTTCTCGGTTGTCCATTCGCTCGCTGTCTGCTTCGAGGGTGGCTCTAAGCTTGGGCCAATCGGTTACGGCCGCCCTGACATCTCCCAGCGTTACCCGAAGTGCCCGCTCGATGGCGCGGCGCTGCTTGGCGTCGACCCGGGGTGTTTCGATGTAGATCATCGATTCGCGCGCATCGCCTTCTTCGGCGTCCAGATTGAGTGCGATCAATTCGCCATCTGCGTTTCGTCGCACGGGCACCACCGGGTGGACCAGGCGGTCAATAGTCAGTCCTTGCTCGGCGATCGTGGCCGAGATTGAGTCGACCAGAAACGGCATGTCATCGTTGATTATAGCGATTCGCAGGATTCGGCGTTCGTCGGTTACCGATTCCAGCGCCAGCGAAGATCGGTTGGCGGCGCGCTTGCTCGCCGCCTTGAACAGAAAGTTCGAAACTTCAGGAAGAGATTCGCCCTCGAAGGGTGTGTCCCCTGGAAGGACGGCGTCGAGCAAATGCCTGGCCAGCGCGGCCTGTGCTTTCTTGGGCTCCAAGACCCCTGGCTCACCGGCGTTTTTCGCCCCGCTTTTGGTGCTCGACTTGCGCACAGTCTTTGAAACCATCACCCTGCTCCGTGAAATTATATTTTTTGGGCGCGTATTTTTCTGCTCCGATACGCCTGTCGCATACGATTGCGCAAGCGGGATAACTTTCAAGGCTCAGTTGCCTAGGCACAAATCACTATAGCCGAACTCGGGCGAGCGTTCGGTCTTTTTCGATTGCTGATCGGTCAGGCGATTGCTGCGGCACTCATGGCGTTGACGAGCAAATCGAGCGACCGGATTCGCGCATTGGGGTCAAAGGTGGCGCCGCACAGCATGATCTCATCGGCCCCCGTCCGCGCGACAAACGCCCTGATGTCCCTGGAGGCGGCCTCCGGTGTTCCCACGGCAGCCGCTTGTCCGATGTGATCGAGCATTGCGCGATGCGGCGCGGGCAGGCTGGCGGTGTAGTCTTCGATAGGCGGCGGAAGCTTTCCTGGAGTGCCGGAGCGCAGGCGGACGAAGCTTTGCTGCTGGCTCGATGCGAGCATCCGTGCTTCCGCATCGCTTTCAGCAACAAAGACATTCATCGCGACCATTACATGCGGCTTTTCGAGCATTTCCGAAGGTTGAAAATCTCGCCTGTACAGGTCCAGTGCAGTGTCGAGATGGTCTGGGGCAAAATGCGCCGCAAAAGCATACGGCATGCCGAGTTTCGCGGCGAGCTGCGCGCCAAACAGGCTTGATCCCAGCATCCATAACTCAACCTTGGCCCCCAGCCCCGGGGTCGCGGTAATCGGCAGATCGACATCGCCGGTCAGCAATGCGCGAAGCTCAACCACATCCTGCGGGAAGAATTCGGCAGCCTGGTGCAAATCCTTGCGCAAGGCGCGCTGTAATTCGGGCCCGGCACCCGGGGCGCGGCCCAGACCAAGGTCAATTCGGCCCGGGAACAGGGCATCGAGCGTCCCGAATTGCTCGGCGATCTGGAAGGGCGTGTGGTTGGGAAGCATTATCCCACCAGAGCCGATGCGAATCCGGCTGGTGGCATTGCCGATATGTGCCAGCACAACCGAAGTTGCGCCGCCCGCTATTCCATCCATCGCGTGGTGCTCTGCTACCCAGAAGCGTTTGAGGCCCAGCGCATCAGCCGATCGTGCCAATTCGGTTGCGTCCGACATCGCCTCGGCGATAGTTCCGCCCTCGCGGACCGGGACCAGGTCCAGGATTGAAAATTCGGTCATGGTGTCGCGCTTGTGTCGGATGGTGGGCCCAATTGCGCGATATACCCTCGCGCTGCGTCGGCCTGGCGGCTGTCCGGAAGCGAATCGATCACCGATTGCCAACTGGCTCTTGCCGCCTCCTCGCGACCGTCGAGCACGGCGATCACGCCGGCTTCGAGTCCGATTTGCGGATCGTTGGGCGTGATTTCTACAGCCCGTTCGATCGCTGCTTGAGCCTCCCCCAACCGATCAGAACGACGCAGCAACGTCGCTTTGAACAACCATGCATCTCCCAATTGAGGGATCAGCCTCGTCGCATTGTCCAAAGAGCCCAGCGCTTCCTCCTGTCGGCCCAACGCATCGAGCGCCCTGGCGCGGTCGAACGCAGCAAACCCTTCCAGAGTGCCTTCCTGCGCGTTCTTGGCGTCTTCTTGCGCATTGGTGAGAAGCGCCAGCCCCGCCTCCAGGTCTCCGCCACCGAGCGCCGCATTGCCGGCGAGTGAACCAAAGCGGGAGCGGGTTCGTATTTCCTCAACCGGAGTTTCATCGCGCGCCGCCAAAAAAGCTGTTTGGGCGTCAGACCACAGTTCCAGTTCGGTCGCGGCGAGGCCAAGGCAATGATTGGCGATGACGCGTTCCGCTCCTGTGGTTTCATTGCGGCGAATCTGAGCTTGAGCATGCGCTCTGGCTGGATCCGTCTCTACCAAATCGAGACAGCCAGCGAGCCATATGCTGACAGGGTTGTCGGGCTCTTCCATCACGGCTTCTCTGCTGGGACGGTTTTGCAGCTCGGTCGCAAAATCGTCCGCCGCCTGCGAACTCACATTCGGCACAGGGCCGACCTGCATCAAGATGGCGGGGATGACGACAGCAAGCGACACGCGGTTTCTCCGATCAGTAGAAGTGATCGACTATCTTCGTAAGCAGGGCAATATCCTGCTCTCGTGACAATCGATGATCGCCGTCTTTGATCAAGGTTACCTGTACATTGTCCGAACGCAAGGCTTCGGCGAGCTGGATGCTCGTCTCCCATGGAACGTCACCATCGCGCTGGCCGTGAATCAGGCGAACCGGGCAATCGATCGGTATTTCGCTGTCGAGCCGCAATTGTTGTTCTGCGTCGGCAAAGAAATCGGGGTGAGTGGGAGTTGGTTCGGGGCCATAGGGATTGTCTTCGTAAACAAGTGTTCCGGATGACAGGTCTGCGCGTTGCTCTTCGCTGTAACCCCAGCGGGTGAAATCCGGTGCTGCAGCAATGCCGATCACGCCAGCCAGCCGGTCGGGGAGCTTCTCGGCCAGAATCAGCATCAGCCACCCACCCATGGATGATCCGACAGGCAGGACCGGACCTTTCACATAGGTCTCAATGAGTGCGAGCACCTCTTCGCACCATCGCGAGAGAGTTCCGTCCGCAAATTCGCCAGAACTTCGTCCGCACCCTGAATAATCCAGCAGCAGAGCGGCGCGGCCAAGTTCTTGCGCGCAGGCAAATTGCGCCGTCGCCTTTCCTCCATCCATGTCTGACATGTAGCCGGGGAGGAAGACGAGAGTGGGGCCGGTGCCCGGCGTATGACGGAATGCGATACGGCGGCCGTCAGGCATGTGGTGAGTTGAAATGTCGGTCATGCCCGGTTCTTTGCTGTTCCAGAAATTGGAAGCAAGTCTTGTAACAGGGACGCAACCGGCGCAGCTTAGCAGTCTGATATGATCAAGACCGAACCACCTGCCTCGCCTCGGCCTGTAGGGGCCTCTGTTTCCCGTCGCGGACTTTTCCAGATCGCCGGCGCATCGGCCGCTGTTGCCGCGACACCGGCCGCCGCACGCAACTTTGGCACGGGCTTCACTCACAACGTGGCCAGTGGCGAGCCAAGCAAGGACAGTGTGCTGCTCTGGACCCGTTATGTCGGCGACCAGACCGTCGAACTGGAATGGCAAGTCAGCGATAGCGAGGACTTCACCAGTGTTATCGCCGAAGGCCAGGTCACCGCTTCGCCTGATCACGATTTCTGCGCCAAGGCAGTAGCGACCGGTCTTGCCGCCAACAGCTGGTATTTCTTCCGGTTTACCGCGCCGGGAGGATCGCAGTCTCCGATCGGTCGGACCCGCACATTGCCAGAGGGTCCGACTACCAAGTTCAAAATGGCGGTGTTCTCCTGCTCGAACTTCGGCTTCGGGTATTTCAACGCCTACGCTCATGCGGCCGAAGCCAATGATTGCGACCTCGCGGTCCATCTCGGCGACTACATCTACGAGTACAGCAACAAGAACTATCCAAACCCCTCGCAAGCGGTTTCAGGCAGGGATATCGCACCGGAGACGGAGATCGTGGCGCTCGCCGACTATCGCTTGCGCTATGCGACATACCGCGCCGATCCCGATCTTCAGCGGCTTCATCAGATCTTGCCGATGATCAGCGTGTGGGATGATCACGAAAGCACCAATGACAGTTGGAAGGATGGCGCGCAGAATCACCAGCCCGAGAGCGAGGGCGAGTGGTCGGTGCGTAAGGAAGTGTCAAAGCGGGTTTACCGGGAATGGTTGCCGGTCTCGGACCAGCCTTACGCACAATATGATGTGGGTGATCTCGCGACTCTGTTTCGCCTCGATACGCGGTTGGAAGGGCGAGAGGAGCAGTTCAGCATCGAGAAGTTGCTGAAAGGCAAGAACGACCCAGAAGCCATGTTGGCGTCGCTCACTGCATTTGGCAAAGGCGATTACCTTGATCCCAATCGGCAGCTCCTTGGAGCCAGTCAGGAGCAATGGCTGATCGAGGGGCTGAACGGTTCGAAGAGGCGCGGCGCAACCTGGCAGGTGTTGGTGCAGCAAGTGCTGATGGGCAAGGTCATGGCGCCACAGTCTTTGTTTGCCTCGATTCCCGATGGCCTGCCCGATTACCTCAAGCGGCGCCTGCAAGCGGGGGCCTTGGCCCGTCAGGCCGAGCTGCCGCTCAACATGGATGCTTGGGATGGCTATCCCGCCGCGCGCGACCGCCTGTTCAAAGGCGCGCTGGAGGCGAACGCCAACTTGGTGGTGCTTGCGGGGGACACGCACAACGCGTGGAACTTTGATCTCATGCACGAGAATGAGCCTGTTGGGGTCGAGTTCGGCGTGTCATCAGTGAGCTCGCCCG
>JBCAXQ010000022.1:0-19623 GCA_038534015.1 Pseudomonadota bacterium
GGCGACTGGTCCATCACTGGCGCGAAGACCTGGATCACGCATGGGGCGCGGGCAGACTTGATGACTTTGCTTGTGAGAACCGATCAGGATCGGCCCGGCTATGGCGGTCTCTCAATGCTGTTGGCCGGGAAAACGCGCGGGACACAGGCCGATCCATTCCCAGACACCGGTATTGATGGCAGCGAGATCGAGGTTCTCGGCTACCGTGGGATGAGGGAATATGCTCTCGGCTTTGACGGCTTCGAAGTCGCAGGCGAGGCTCTGCTCGGTGGCGCAGAAGGGCAGGGCTTCAAACAGCTTATGCGCACATTCGAAGGCGCGCGAATTCAGACGGCGGCGCGGGCCATCGGCGTTGCCTGGAATGCGTTTGAGCTCGCAATGGCCTATGCCCTTGATCGCAGGCAGTTCGGCAAGTCCATCGCAGACTTTCCCCGCGTTTCTGACAAGCTCGCCCTAGCGGCGTGCGAGATCGTGATGAGCCGTGAGCTGACCTATTTTGCTGCGCGGCAAAAGGATCGCGGCATGCGCTGCGATATCGAGGCTGGCATGGCAAAACTGCTTGCCGCGCGCACGGCGTGGAGCGTTGCGGACAACGCCGTCCAGATTCACGGTGGGAATGGCTATGCGCTCGAATATGAGATCAGCCGAGTGCTCTGCGATGCGCGGATACTCAACATCTTCGAAGGGGCGGCTGAGATTCAGGCACAAGTGATTGGAAAGGGGCTGCTCAAGGCGCAAGCGGCCCGCCATGCGACAGCTGTCAGTGGTTGATTGATTTTTGTGCAACGCGGGCTATGCCGCGCGCATGGAGTCCAACCGGGAACTCGAGATACCGCCGCCACTGGAATGCATTATGCAGGGTGGGCCGGTTTCGCTGTTCCTCGACTTTGACGGCACCCTTGTAGAATTGGCGCCGACGCCGGACACAATTGCGCCCAAATCCGATCTTGCCAATTCGCTTGGAACACTCGCTGCACGTCTTGATGGTCGCTGTGCTCTGATAAGCGGTCGTGCTCTTTCGGATATCGCGAAGCATATCGGTCCGCTTCGGCTCGCTGGCGCTGGTTCGCATGGTGCCGACGTGCGCGGCGCTGATGGAACTCCTATCGGGCAGGCTCCAGAGGGTCTGCCCGAGACACTGGCTGATGCACTGATCGGTTTCGCCCAAGAGCAAGGGATCGATTATGAAGCGAAGCCGCATGGTGGGGCGCTGCATTATCGTTCTGCACCTGCCAAGGGCGAAGTTGCGACTGCATTCGCGCTGGATCTGGCAGCGAAACATGGTTGGCATGCCCAGCCTGGAAAATGCGTTGTCGAGCTGGTGAGAGGCGAAGCCGACAAAGGCACTGCAGTGTTCGCTTTCATGCGTGAGGCTCCATTCGTTGGGTCGCGTCCACTCTTCATTGGTGATGATCTGACCGACGAGGCGGGGTTTAAGGCATGTGCCAGTTTGGGGGGTGCCGGAATCCTGGTTGGTGAGCGCATGCAAACATATGCGCAATATCAATTGCCTGATGTCGCTTCCGTCCACGCCTGGCTCAGCCTATAGCTGCGGAATGACGACAACCGGGGCGCAGCCAAATCTCGAATTGTGGCCAATTGGCAATTGCCAGGTATCGGGCCTGATTGACTCCAGCGGAGCGTTGGTCTGGGGGTGCGTGCCCCGGGTTGATGGCGATCCGGTTTTCTCGGCGTTGCTCAATGGCGATCAACGCGATGCTGGTATCTGGCGATTTGAACTGGATGGCCAGAAAACGGTGCATCAGGAATATATCCGTAATACACCGCATCTGTTGACGACGCTGGAATCGGAAGACGGCAGTGCAGTCCAGATTCTCGATTTCTGCCCACGCTTCGAACGGTCAGGCCGGATGTATCGCCCGGTTTCCTATGCCCGGATTGTGCGGCCATTGGCCGGGAATCCGCGCATCCGAGTGGTCCTGAATCCGACGAAGAGTTACGGCGCCGAATTGGCAGAGACCACGCACGGCACCAATCACATCCGCTATATCGCGGGCAGCCAATCGCTCCGCCTCTCCACCGATGCTGCAGTAGGCTACATTCAGGAAGGTCGCTTCTTCCGCGTTGAAAGCGACACGCATTTCTTCCTCGGCCCGGACGAGCCATTTGTTGGCAATCTGCGCGAAACTGTCCGATCAATGGAACAGCAAACCCGCAAGTACTGGCAGAACTGGGTCCGGATGCTCGCGATTCCGCTTGAATGGCAGGAGGAGGTGATCCGTTGCGCGATCACTCTCAAACTGTGCCAGCATGAAGAAACCGGTGCGATCGTGGCGGCGCTGACGACTTCGATACCGGAGGCCGCCAATTCTGAGCGCAATTGGGATTATCGATACTGCTGGATCCGCGATTCATACTACACAATCCAGGCGCTGAACCGCCTGGGTGCGCTTGATGTGATGGAGAAATATCTCGGCTATCTGCGCAATATCGTCGATGGAGCCATGGGGGGACAAATCCAGCCGCTATACTCGGTGATGGGCGAAAGCGAGCTGAGCGAGACAACGGCCAGTTACCTGGCCGGATATCGCGGCATGGGACCCGTGCGGCGCGGCAATGCCGCCTACAAGCAGGTGCAGTACGATTGCTATGGTCAGATCGTGCTGCCGAGCGCGCAAGCGTTCTTTGACACGCGCCTGTTGCGGATGGCGGACGAACGCGATTTCGAGAATCTCGAACAGGTCGGAAAGATGGCCTGGGCGATGCACGATCAGCCAGATGCAGGCCTTTGGGAATTCCGCACGCGCCAGGAAGTGCACACCTATTCGGCCGTAATGTGCTGGGCGGCATGTGATAGGCTTGCCAATGTCGCCGAACATATTGGCCAGCCCGAGCGGGGCACAATCTGGCGCGAGCGGGCGGACAGCATTCGCACCAAGATTGAAGACTCGGCCTGGAAAGAAAACGGAGAAAAAGGCGGCCATTATGGTGCCAGTTTCGAAAGCGATTATCTCGATGCCAGCCTGTTGCAGATGGTCGAGCTGCGGTTTCTATCGCCAGATAACGAGCGGTTCCAATCCACTTTTGCCGCGATCGAGCGCGATTTGCGCCGCGGCAATCACATGCTGCGCTATGCCGCAGAAGATGATTTCGGTGCGCCTGAAACGGCATTCAATGTTTGCACGTTCTGGCTGATCGAAGCGCTGCATCTCGCCGGTCGGGACGAGGAAGCACGCGCTCTCTTCACAACCATGCTAAGCCATATGACCCAATCGGGCCTGCTGTCCGAAGATCTTGATTATGAGACCGGCGAGCTGTGGGGGAACTTCCCGCAAACCTACTCGCTGGTAGGTATAATCAACTGTGCCGGCTTGCTGTCCAAGCCTTGGAGTGAAGTGCGATAAGCCGTCTCGTTGTAATCTCGAACCGTGTGGCCGTGCCCAAGGCGCGCGGAGTTGCTGGCGCACAAGGCGGACTGGCGGGTGCGCTCAACGCCGCGCTGAAGGATTATGGCGGGCTATGGTTCGGCTGGTCTGGTCAGGAAAGCGAAGATCGCACGGGCAATATCCAGTTTCATGTCGGAGATGGCGTCAAGACGGCAACGATTGATCTCTCGCATCGCGATATCGAGGAGTATTACAATGGCTACGCCAATTCGACGCTGTGGCCGCTGTTTCACTACCGGATCGACCTTACCGAATATGAAGCGAAGACCGGGAAAAGCTATGAGCGGGTCAATGACCGGTTTGCCGACAGTGTCGAGCCGCTTATTGAGGAAGACGACCTCGTTTGGGTTCACGATTATCACCTGATCCCGCTGGGCGAACGGTTGCGGCATCGTGGCCTCAAAAACCGCATCGGCTTCTTTCTGCACATACCGTGGCCACCGACGCGCTTGCTGACCTCGCTGCCCTATCACGAGCGGCTGGTGCGTACGATGCTGGAATACGATCTGATCGGCTTCCAGACCGAGGAATGGCTCAGCAGCTTCGTGCATTACTGCGAAAATGAGCTTGGCGCGGATGTTGATGAGGCGACGGGCGCGATTAGCTTCGAAGGCCGATCAGTTATTGCCAAGGCTTACCCGATCGGGATCGATTGGGATCACTTCCAGGCACAGGGAGCGACGCAAGACGCGAAAAAGGCCGAGGACCGCTTCCTCGCATCGACCCGGCACCGCAAAGGCATGATCGGCGTCGACCGGCTCGATTATTCCAAGGGCCTGCCCGAGCGTATCGACGGGATTGGTCGTTTTTTCGACCAGAACGAACATCGCACGCGCGATTTGGTGTTCATTCAGATTGCGCCGCCCAGCCGAGAAGATGTCGACAGCTACCAGAAAATTCGCGCTGAACTTGAACAGAAGACGGGCCAGATCAACGGCGCGCGCAGCGAAGTCGACATTGTCCCGATCCGCTACGTGAACCGGGGATACAGCCATGCCGAACTCTACGGCTTCTTCCGCGCGTCGAAGATCGGCCTGGTCACGCCGCTGCGGGATGGAATGAACCTGGTGGCGAAGGAGTATGTTGCGGCGCAAGATCCCGAAGATCCGGGCGTGTTGATCCTTTCCGAATTTGCCGGAGCAGCGCATCAGTTGAAGGATGCTTTGCTGGTCAATCCGCACAGTCCCGACAATCTGAGCCATGCGATCAAGGAAGCGCTCGACATGCCGCTTGAAGAGCGCAAACGGCGATATGAGGCGATGATCGGGACCATCCGCGACGACAATGTTCAGCAATGGACGACCGATTTCTGCAGCGATCTCGCAGCCACTCGCGATCCATAGGGTCAGACAGCCCGTCGTGTTGCCATGTTGTGGGATTGGGCTTGGTCGTGATCCAGTTGCAGCCATGTGCGAAGATCGAGGTGCCGCGGGCGATCACCACGAAGCTGGATCAACCGGTTCACTTTGTAGACCAAAGCCTTGCGATCAAACGGTTTGCGGACGAAGTCCTGCGCCCCTGCAAACACGGCTTGCTCTTCGTCTCGGGCGCCGGTCATCACCGTGAACATGATGACTGGAAGATCATAGAGCGAAGGTGACATTCGCATTTTCCGCAGCAGCGTCGAGCCAGACATTCCAGGCATGGACTGATCGAGCAGCATCACGTCGGGTCGCCTATTCTGCAAAAATTGCCAGGCGGCAGTGCCGTCGCATACCCAGCCGCAGGCATGGCCGGCATCGATCAGCGCGTCGGACGCCAGTTCGGCAATGATCTCGTCATCATCGGCAATCAGGATGTGCGCCATGGTAAATCCAATCCTCGGAGTTTGCGTTATCGAGACTGGTAAAGCGCTTTGGCAAAGGCCGCTTTGCTGTGGCGCTCCGGTCAATTGCGTATTGGCGCCTGCGCAGTGGTTGCCGCTGTCACATGCACCTGCCACGGTTACCTGCAATGATTCGAGATCCCGAGACAAACCCGTTCCTTCGCACTGAAGGCATCCATAACCTGCGCGACTACGGCGGCTATACAGTCGCAGATGGTGGGCGGATCAGGCGCGGGCTGTTGTTCCGTTCGGGCCAGCATATGGAAGCGACTGACCTTGATCTTGATCTGTTCCACAGTCTCGACATCCGCACGATAATCGATCTACGCGGTACGAGTGAACGGACAAGCTTCGCGTGCCGACGCCATCCGGAGTTTTCAGCCGAAGTCGTGACTTTTGATGGTGAGACGAGCAATTCTCCGCCACATGAGGCCGCTGGTACGGTCGAGATGACCGCTGAAAAGGCGCGTGAGCGCATGATCGCGGTTTACACTCGCATGCCCGTCAACCCGGCCATGATCGATATGTTCACACGCTATTTCGCGGCGTTGGCCGAGCGAGACGGCGGTAGTTTGGTCCATTGCTTTGCGGGCAAGGATCGCACCGGAATTGCCGCCAGCCTGCTGCTCCATGCACTCGGCGCACATCGCGACGATATTTTTGCAGAATTCCTGCTGACAAATGATGCGCCAACGACGCATATTCTCGAACGCCAATCCCTGCCGCGCATGGAAGCTCACTACGGAGAGATCGAGGCCGAGGCAAAGCGCAACCTGATGGGCGTGCTGCCCGAATATATCGAAACGTATTTTTCGGAGCTCGAACGCGATCACGGATCGGTTGATACCTATCTCGCTGAAACCTTAGGTGTGGATGAGGCAAGGAAAGCTCGCCTGCGGGAGCGGCTGGTGGAGTGACAAGCCGGTTCTGTGCCCCCATATCAACCCCAATCGATCATAAAGACGCAAGAGAACCTCCATGGCTATTCATCGCACCAAAATGCTCATCATCGGTTCCGGTCCGGCTGGCTATAGCGCCGCGATCTATGGCGCGCGCGCGATGCTGGAGCCCATCGTGGTTCAGGGTCTCCAGCCCGGTGGCCAGCTGACCATCACCACCGATGTCGAAAATTATCCCGGCTATCGCGAAGTGGTCCAGGGCCCGTGGCTGATGGAAGAAATGAAGGCTCAGGCCGAACATGTCGGCACGCGCATGATGTGGGACACGATTGTTTCCGTTGATCTCGAAAACGGCCCTCCGTTTCGCGCCATTGGTGATAGCGGCGATGAATATATCGGCGATACGCTGGTGATCTGCACCGGCGCGCAGGCCAAATGGCTGGGTGTTCCGGGTGAGCAGGAGCTGGGCGGCAAGGGCGTTTCCGCCTGCGCCACCTGCGATGGTTTCTTTTATCGCGGGAAGAAGGTTGCCGTGATCGGCGGCGGCAACACCGCAGTCGAGGAAGCGCTTTATCTTACCAACCATTCGGACGATGTGACCCTGATCCATCGCCGTGATGAACTGCGCGCGGAAAAAATCCTGCAGGAACGCCTGCTTTCTTCCGACAAGATCACGCCGGTGTGGAACAAGACGGTCAAGTCGTTCGAGGCGGGTGAAGACGGTTCACTGCATCACCTCGTGCTCGAAGACACGCAGACTGGGGAGATCTCTACGCTCGAAGTTGACGGCGCCTTTGTTGCGATTGGTCACGCGCCTGCGACCGAACTGTTCAAGGGCAAATTGGCGATGGATGACAGCGGCTATCTCGATGTCGAGCCCGGTACTCCCAAAACAGCAATTCCCGGCGTGTTTGCTGCTGGAGACGTGACCGATCACGTCTATCGCCAGGCGGTCACCGCAGCGGGTATGGGGTGCATGGCCGCACTCGATGGAGAGCGGTTCCTCGCGACCGCCGACTTTGAAAGCGCGACGGCGGTCGAGCAGGCTGAAGCGGCGGAATAATCCGCCGCTCGCAATCTCAGAAAACCGCGCGCGCAGCCTGTACGATCAGCGCGATCAACACCACGCTGGAAAGGGCGAACAGCACAAACCGCACTATCACCCGGTTTGCGGTCACCTGGACCAGGCTGTGCGCGACACGAAGGCCGGTGTAAATCCAGCCGAGCAGAGCGGTCACACCGTCTCCTGCGCCAACGATCGCAAGGACTATCGCAACCGCATAGAACACCGTCGGCTGTTCATGCAGGTGGTTGTAATTGTCGGCCTTCCAATTGACCTTTTCGGGCAATTTCTCCCGCAGGCTGGCCCCGGTGGTTCCAACCAGTCTGGCGGGCGCCTCTATTTTTTGCGATGCATTCATTGCTGGAATGCGGGTCGCATACATCCATACCCACATCACCATCGTCCAGATCATCAACGCGATGGCGGGTTGCAGAATTTCCATACCGATCATGACGGCAAAGCTCCTGGATCATTGAATAACGTCGCCATCACCGCCCGGATCGCGAGGATCACCAATGCGATGGTTGAAAGCAGAAAGAGCGCGAAGCGCACTGGAATCTTGTTGACGGTGTTCTGCCATACAGAGTGGACAATCCTCAATCCGACATACGCCCAGGCAAGCATGATATCGAGCGCACCGGCCCCCATGATCGCGATGATGAGTGCGGTTGCATAGAACAGGGTCGGCTGCTCATGCAGGTGAGTGTGATTGTGGGCTGGCCAATTGGCCTTGTCAGGGATCAGACCTTCCAGATCCTGCCCGCGGCCGCCCACTTTGCCAGAAAATTCGGACTTGTCGACTTTGGCAATGGCTCCGAAGCGGACTGGAATTATCCAGAATAGCACGATGAGCGTCCAGACAATCAACACCGCGGCCGGTGCGAGCATTTGAGCTTGCATGAAGTCGGTCCCTCCCTTGACCTGTCTTGACGCTTTCCTGCGAGAGGGAGGTTAGATTGTCAATCGCAACTGGTTACGAGATCTGTCGAGACCGGTCGCGGGTAAGCACGTGCAACTGGAAGTAGCCGAGCTTCCCTCGCTTGCTTTCAAGGGACAGGCCGCTCGCATCGGCAATAGTGTTCGCTGCCTTAAGTAGCGTAGGGCGGGTTTGCACATGGAATTTGGCCAACCATCCGTGCAGCAGGCTCTGGATCGGGCGGGGCAGGCCCGACAAATCGCCAAAGTCGACGATATGGAGCTCGCCGCCGGGGGCGAGGTCCAACGCGGCTTGCTCCAACGCACGCTCCCAGTCCGGGATCATGGACAGCGCATAGGACAAGACAATGCGGTCGAATTCTGGCTCGCCAAACAGCTTCTGCGGATCAAATGCGCATGCATCGCCTTCTGCAAGTTGTGCCTTATCTCCAAGTGTTTGCCGGGCGCTCTTGAGCATCTCTTCAGAAATGTCGAGACCGTACAATTCCACGCCGGGCCATCTCCTGGCGATCTTATCGAGATTGCGACCCGTGCCGCACGCGATCTCAAGCACTTTCATGCCGGGCCGCGCATCCAACCCTTCGATCAAGGTGTCACGCCCGAAAAGGTAGTACTTGCGGGTCAGGTCATAGATGTGCCGCTGACCGCGATAGACGCTGTCCATCAAATTGGCGTGGCCGCCGCTCGCAGGCGCTTTTGCAGACATTATTTGAGCGAGTACAAATGCACGCCGCCATAGATCGAAGACCGATCGCGGCGGGTCAGATCAGCTGATTGCTCGCCGGCATAGTGCCATTGATGAAGCAGTGCCTCGTCAAGTCGGCCAGGCAGCAGGCTCGGTTCTGCTGCCGTACGGAAGAGCACCCGCGATCCTGCCCGCGCAGTCCGTGTGATCTCGCTCCACAGTTCATCGAGCTGTGCGTTGTTCATCCAGTCCTGCGCATCAAGCAACACATAGCGATCCATGCTCGCATCGGGCTGTTCCCTGAGCCAGTGCACCATGTTGGCGTTCACCACATCAAGCCGGTCGATCCGGTCGCGCAGTGCCTCCCAGTTCTTGCGCTGAAGATAAGGCGGAAGCGGGGCATCCTGCCCGCGATCATAACCGCGGCCAAAGGCCTGCCAGGCGAAGTAATTGTCCTTTACCTCGAAGTCGCAGGCGAGCTTTTCGAGACGGCGCCGCAGCACCTCAGCCATCTTTTCATCGCCGGCAAGATGCTCGAATTGCTGCGGCGGGATGCCCAGCCCGAACAGGGAGGCCGGCTGGTCAGTAAGCCAGCGAACGAACTTCTTTTCGAACACCGGAGCGAGCTCTTCTTCGAACACTCGGCGCTGGTCTTCGAGCGTGGAGGCCTCAAGCACTCTACTGAGATCGATCTTGTAAAGCTTGGCCGCGAGGTGCGCCACGCCGATGAAGTTGCCGAGCAAGCCTTGTCTGTAGATGCCCTTCGTAAAATGGCGGATGCGCCTGCGACCGATCAGATCACGCTTTTCCCAATAGGCGCGCGATTCGGCATCGAGATGCGGCGCGATCATGTCGCGATAGACCTGTCGGTTTTCCTTGTGATCGGCATGCGCAAAGAAGCGCTGGAAACGCTCATAGTTGGGTAGATGTTTGATCGCCGCGATCTTCAGCTTGCCCAGCGCGACGTGGGCACTGTTGAGATCGACTGCGGTCACCTGCGCTGGATTGGCGGTCAGGTATGACAGGGCATTGCAGCTCCCGCTGGCGATGCACATCACGCGGCTGTCGGGCTGGATATCTAGCCCTTCCATATCGACAACAGGGTCTTCCCAGATCTGGGCGTAGACCAGCCCTTTGAACGCGCGGGCAAATGCCTTGTCGAGAATTTTGTCGCCAAGCTTGGCTTCTTTGCGGACCACCGCATCATCGATGATCTGTTTGGGTTGCGTTGCCATGGGGTACTCGCTGTCACATCGGAGGAGTGACTGCGATATTGCGCTTGCATGTCCGCCGTGTGACGGTTTCCACAGCTAATCCGTAGCGGAAATCGCCCTAGCCTATTGTTTCGGCGAATGCGCCCGGATCGGCATTGCCACCCGTGATCATGATAACCGTGTCCTCATCGAGGGGGACTTTGCCAGCAAGAGCCGCTGCCAGCGCAGCCGCGCCTCCGGGTTCGATCACCATACGCAGGTTGGCAAAGGCCCAGCGTTGAGCATGACGCACTTCGTCGTCTGTCACGGTCACTCCCGGCTCTGCGCGGCCCGCAAGCACATCGAGGTTGAGCTGCTTGGTCGCTGTTGGCTGGAGCGCGTCACAGATCGTCTGGGGGGCATCGTCCGTGACCTGCACGATTTCGCTGGCTGCCAAGGCCTGGCCAACCATGTCCCATCCCACTGGCTCGACGACATGGATCGCCGCATCCGGGCAGGCGAGGGAAAGCCCAGCTGCAAGGCCACCTCCACCGCAGCAGACGATGAACCGCCCGGGTTCGCGTTCAAGCTGTGATGCGGCTTCGATACCGGAGCTGCCTTGCCCTTCTATCACCCACGGATCGCCAAATGCATGGACGAGCGTACCGCCGCTTTGGTCGATCAGCCTGGCTGCAACCTCATCGCGATCTTCACCCGGACGATCATAGAGGACGACCTCCGCACCCAAAGCGCGCGTGTTATCAAGCTTCACCTGCGGTGCATCGCGGGGCATCACGATTGTCGCCTTGATACCAAGCTTGCGCGCCGCCCATGCGACACCCTGCGCGTGATTGCCTGACGAAACCGCAACCACGCCGCCAGCACGTTCTGCATCATTCATTGCGCTTAGGCGATGCCAGCCCCCACGAATTTTGAAGGCTCCAATCGGCTGGAGGTTCTCCGCTTTGACCCAGCATGTTGTCCCGTTGATGTCGACGGGGAGGAGTGGGGTGGCAGGCAGAATTGCAGCAATCTTTTGCGCTGCTTGGATAACGCCGTCTCGTGTAGGTGTCCGGATCATTTGTCGGCCCTAGCGCATTAGACGCGGAGCGTGTCTCGAAAAAGTGGCTGCCGGTTTTTCGACAAAGACACGTGACCACAAGAATTTAGGCTGGCGTTTTGATTCCATCAAAACAAAACAAGGTCTAGAAGCGCGCAAGATTCGATTTGGAAAGGCCGAAATTATGTCCACTGTCCTCGTAATCGGAGCTGGCGGCGTCAGCTCGGTCTGCGTCCACAAGATGGCGCAGTTGAGTGATACCTTTACGAGCATCCATCTGGCCAGCCGGACCAAATCGAAATGCGACGCTATCGCTGTTTCAGTGAAACAGCGTACCGGAGTTGAGGTCGCAACCTATGAGATCGATGCCGAGGAAGTCCCGGCGATGGTCCAGCTCATCAAGAAGACCCAGCCGAGCCTCGTCGTGAATCTGGCCCTGCCATACCAGGATCTGCCGATCATGGATGCCTGCCTGGAAGCAGGCGTGAATTACCTCGACACGGCCAATTACGAACCGAAGGACGAGGCGAAGTTCGAATATTCGTGGCAGTGGGCCTACCATGATCGCTTCAAGGAAGCGGGCCTGACGGCGCTGCTGGGAAGCGGTTTTGATCCGGGTGTCACCAGCGTCTTCACGATGTGGCTGAAGAAGCACAAGCTGAAGACGATCCGCACGCTCGACATTCTCGATTGCAATGGCGGCGATCATGGTCAGGCGTTTGCGACCAATTTCAATCCGGAGATCAATATTCGCGAAGTGACGGCTCCTGCGCGCCATTGGGAAAACGGCGAGTTTGTCGAGACCCCCGCGCTCAGCAACAGCACCGAATTCGACTTCGAAGCGGTCGGCCCGAAAAACATGTACATGATGTATCACGAGGAGCTGGAGAGCCTGACCAAATTCAATCCCGAGATTGAGCGGGCGCGGTTCTGGATGACGTTCGGTGATGAGTACATCAAGCACCTGACCGTGCTGCAGAATGTCGGCATGACCGGGATCGAGCCAATCAAATATCAGGGTAGAGAGATCATCCCGCTGCAATTCCTCGCTACTGTCCTGCCCAAACCCGAAACGCTGGGCGAGACGACCACCGGCAACACCAATATCGGCTGCATTGCCACTGGTGAGGCGCTAGATGGGTCAGGCGAAAAGACGTTCTACATCAACAATATCTGCTCGCACGAAGCGGCCTATGAAGAGACCGGCAACCAGGCAGTGAGCTACACGACTGGTGTGCCCGCGATGATCGGCTCAGCCATGATGGTTTCGGGTGCGTGGAGTGGGCAGGGCGTGTTCAACATGGAGGAAATGGACCCTGATCCCTTCATGGCAATGCTGAATGAGCATGGTTTGCCTTGGCAGGTGAAGGAACTGGACGGACCGGTGCAGTTTTGATGCGTTTTGCTAAGGCCTGCTTCGCCTTCCTTCTCGCTGCTATGCCGCTACCTGCAATGGCGCAGGCGCCCGATGCTGGCACTTCTCAAAGCGTGAATAGCGATGTCTTTGACGCGCAGTCGGCATGGGACGAGTTTGAAGCAACTTTCAGGGGCATCTACGCCTATATTGATCGCGATGATATCGATGTGGACGCGCAGCTCGCGCGCTCCAAGGCATTGGCACTCCAAGCAATTGACAAGAACGAGTTGCGGAAGGTGCTCCACCAGACCGCTCTTACATTTGCGGATCCCCACTTGATCGTTGGTCCCTTCACCGACGATGACTACTCTATCGTCATGAGCGCAGCAGATCTGGATGTAGCATTCGAGGGAGATGTCGCCTTGGTGCGCGACGTGCGCCGTGGCTCACCGGCCTACGCTGCGGATATCAGACCCGGTGATTCGCTCGTCTCGATTCAGGCGCTATCCCCTCGCGAGGCGGCGCGATTGCCTTTCGGTGCCGTTTTGCCCAACCCCTCACCTGGTCAGCTCGACTATGGATTGCTTCTCGCAGCGAATGGCAAGCGCGGATCGGACAGGGTGCTCGAATTGCGTCGTGGCGATGGGCCGGTGCGCACGGTTGAACTGGTTTCAGCCACTGCCTTCGCGCGCTCGTTGGGTGAGCGTGACCTTGTGACCCAAGAATTCATTGGCGCACAATCCGATATTGCGGTTATCTCGGTGCTGAATTCTCTTGGGGAGAATGAGACGATTGGGGCGTTCGACCAAGCCATGGTTGAAGCCGCCGGGGCTCGGGCCATAATACTCGACATGCGCGACACACCGAGCGGCGGCAACACCGAGGTCGCACGATCGATTATTGGCCATTTCATAACCGAAGTTCGGCCTTATCAGATGCATGTCATCCCGGTGTTCGAGCGCGAATTCAGCGTGCCGCGCCAGTTTGTTGAATACGTTCATCCGCGCGAACCCTATTTTGATGGACCGGTTTTCGTGTTGCACGGACGCTGGACTGGCAGCATGGGAGAGGGGATTGTGATCGGCTTGGATGCGGCGAGCGATGCGATCACAGTTGGTTCGGATATGGGCGATCTCCTGGGTGCACTATGGAACCGCGATCTTCGCCAAATCGGTGCGCGGCTCGATCTTGCAGGCGAAGCATTGTTCCATGTCGATGGGACGCCGCGTGAAGACTATGTCGCACAGGTGCCGCTGACGCCTGTCGATACCGGCCAAGATGGCAGTGATCCGGGCATAGCCGCCGTGTTGCGCATCTTGGCAGGTGATTGAAAATGCAAACCCAGGCCGGTGATCCGGGCGCTTTCGCCCACTTCGATCTCAATCGCGTCGACAGCCCCGCATTCGTCGTCGACGCGGCGAAGTTGCGCGCCAATTGCCAGATACTTGCCGCTATCCGCGATGAGGCGGACATCAAGGTTCTCGCTGCGCTCAAAGCGTTTTCGATGCACGCTGTCGCGCCATTGATCGGCGAATATCTCGATGGCGCAACCTGCAGCGGTTCGTGGGAGGCACGGCTTGCGAGCGAGTATTATGATGGCGAGATTGCGACCTATTCGCCCGCCTTCAAACCTCATGAACTCGAAGAGATTTGCCGCCTTTCCGATCACGTGATCTTCAACTCGCCGACCCAGATCGGTCGGGCCGCCGTCATACTTGATCATGCTGCAACGACTGGCGGCGATGTCGACCTCGGACTGCGGATAAATCCCATGGTCGCCACGGGGGAAGTGGCAAAGTACGATCCCAGCGCGCCTGGTTCGCGGCTTGGGTTTCCGATCGACCAGCTGACCGATGAGCACATGCAGGGCGTCGATGGCATCCATTTTCACAATCTGTGCGAGCAGACATTCGATCCGCTGCGCCAGACATGGGACCGCGTGTTTGACGCGATTGAGCCGTATTTCGGGCAACTCAAATGGATCAATATGGGCGGCGGGCATCACATCACGCGGGCCGACTATGAGCGAGCCGAGCTGATTGAACTCCTCAAGGATGCGAAGGAAGACACGGGTGCCGAGATATATCTCGAGCCGGGTGAGGCAATTGCGCTTGATGCGGGCATTCTCGTCGGCACGCTGCTCGATACAGGATTTAACGAGGTGCCAGTCGGTATCACCGATGTTTCTGCAACATGTCACATGCCCGATGTGCTCGAAGCACCATATCGCCCGGCCATGTTGGGCGAGCTATCGGACGAGAGCACAATTCCCATCCGACTGGGTGGTCCATCGTGCCTCGCGGGCGATGTTATTGGAGACTACCGCCTTCCCGTCAAAGCTGAAGCGGGCGCTCGCTTCGCGTTCCTGGATCAGGCGCACTATTCGATGGTGAAAACCAACACGTTCAACGGTGTGCAGCTTCCGAGCATATGGCTGTGGGATTCTGAAACCGATGCGCTCGAATGCGTGAAGCGGTTTGAATATGAGGATTTCCGCGACCGGCTGAGCTAGAATCCCTTGCGGCCAAAACCAGCTGGGTTGCTGGGGCGCGCGTCGTCACTTTCACCGAGCGCGCTTGTCGAGATCGCCTGCCCCCGTTCCGTCTGGTTGATGGCCATGGCCAGCTGGGCAAGCGATGAAAATTGCCTCGCGGCTGTTTCGGTTCGCGCCCGGTCTCCGACCGAGCTGATGGCCCCGCTTTCAAACAGATTGCCGCTCTCCACGACGATCAGGACTGCGCCCTTCTGGAACAGGGCGCGCACAGCATCGCCGTTGAACGCCTGCTCGACTGCCATCAGATGTTCGACATAGCTGGGATGCGCTATTACGCGCGCCTCGACCTGGTCATCACTGTAGATGTCGAACATGTCTTCGAAGGCGGGATGAACCTGATCGACATAGCCAAGTTCGTGTCCATCGAACTTCACGAAGTCTTTGCTACCGCCAAAGCCGAACCATGATTTGTGCTTACCGGCGCGCTGCAACAGCGTGGTCGAGTAAAAATCTCGACCGAACTGCATTGCTATGATCGCGCCGCGGAAGACCGTGACCCAGCGGCGGTTCTTGCCACTGCCCCGTCGCTCTTCCAGCTTCGCCTCATAGAGCTGGAACCCGTGGCCCTCTATCTCGCCAAACCAGAGATCTTCGAAGTTCGATCGGTCATAGTCTGGCAGAAGGCCATATCGTTCGACCGCGTCGAATTCATCACCGGGTTCGACATCATGCTGGTACTCGATGCCCAGTTCGCGTGCGATCGCCGAATTGATCCCGATCTTGATTTCGCGTTTGGCGGCGTTGATCGGCATATAGCCCCATGCCGATAAGCCACCGAATGCCAGCGTGCTGACCCAGAATTTGATGCCGCCCCCCCAAGCAGGTCCGAACCAGAGAACGGCCAGCAGTGGAAGCAGCGCGATTCCGCCGTAGAACCAGCGATTCCAGGCCTTTTTCTTGGCCTCTGCCCGCATGCCTTCCTGCTGCTCGAGCCAGCCCCCGAGCTCGCCCCCCATCAACTTGTTCACGTCGGCTCGCATAGCCATTCGATTGCCACTCCTGCGTGGTTTCCCCTTAACCAATTACCCGCTATATAGCGACCACGCGTAAAGAGGGGGTGCATTGTGGAGTTTCTCGGCTGGATTTTCTTGGGCGTGCTCGTCCTCGCCGCTTTTGGCGTCATCGGGATTTACAACCGTCTGGTGGCCTTGCGACAGAATGTGAAGCAAGGAACAGCCGATATCGATGCGCAACTGCGCCAGCGGCATGATCTCATTCCCAACCTGGTTGAGACCGTCAAGGGCTATGCAGGACACGAATCGTCGACGCTCGAAGCGGTTATTCAGGCGCGCAATGTCGCGGCCAAAGGCAATCCGAATTCAGGCGCTGAGCAGGGTCTGAAAGTCGCTCTGGACAACCTTCTGGCCCTAGGCGAGGCGTATCCCGATCTGAAGGCTAGCGCGAACTTCCAGGAATTGCAGCGCGAGCTTTCGAGCATCGAAGACAAGCTTGCTGCGGCGCGCCGCGCTCTTAACGCCGCTGTTGCGCGGTTCAACACGGCACGTGAGGCTTTTCCGGCAGTGCTGTTTGCCAGCATGCTGGGCTTTCAGGAAGCGGACTTCAACCAGCTTGATGATAGCGAGAAGGGTACCGTTGATCAGGTTCCCAGCATCGCATTCTCATAGGCGAGAGCGCACGCTGCGCATGCACTTTTTCAGTTGCGAAGGCGCAGATAACGACTATATCCGCGCGTCTGCTGCCCCAAGGGACACGTTTTACCGCAAGGCAGCCCTTTAACCGTCTGGTTCAGAAACTAATCCTTCTGGGGGTCCCTTGAGTTGCACATTTATCCTGACGCCACGGCTGTAGTTCGCGCCCTTGCGCCGGACGAACCCGTCATCCTCAATCGCCCGCACGCAGCAAGGCGTGCTGCCCGCTTCTTTATCGAGAGGTTTCCGGGCAAGACGATGTATGCCGTAAAGGCAAACCCCGCGCCGAGCCTGCTTAAGGTGCTGTGGGATGCCGGGATTGAGCATTACGATGTGGCGTCGATTGCCGAGGTCCGCTTGGTGCGGGAGACGCTCCCAAAGGCGACACTCTGTTTCATGCATCCGATCAAAGCGAAGGGTGCGATTGCGGAAGCGTATTTCGAACATGGAGTGCGCACATTCAGTCTGGATAGCTCTGAAGAGTTGGTCAAGATCGTCGATGCTTGCCGTGATCGCGAAACGGGTGAACCCGCCCAGGATCTGCGACTATGCGTTCGGATTCGAGTGTCGAGCGAGTATTCCGAACTCAGCCTCGCGAGCAAGTTTGGCTGCGACCTTACCGAAGCCCCTGCATTGCTGCAGGATGCACGCCAGCATTGTGACTGGCTGGGTGTGGCCTTTCACGTGGGCAGCCAGGCCATGACGCCGTTCGCCTTCGTCCAGGCGCTTGATCGCACGCGCGCTGCGATTGCCGAGGCGAGTGTGGTGATCGACATGATCGATGTTGGCGGTGGATTCCCGAGCATCTACCCGGAGCTCGATCCCCCGCCGCTCGAGGATTACTTCGCAATCATTGCCAAGCATTTCGAAGAGTTGCCGATCGCTTACAATGCCGAGTTGTGGTGCGAGCCGGGCAGGGCGCTGTGCGCGGAATATTCATCGATGATCGTTCAGGTCGATAAGCGCCGCGGCGAAGAACTCTACATCAATGATGGTGCCTATGGCGCGCTGTATGACGCTGCACATGTCGATTGGCGGTTCCCGGTGCGCGCTTTGGCGGACAATTTACGCGATCCGGACATTGATTTCGCATTCTATGGGCCGACCTGCGACGATGCGGACTACATGCAGGGCCCGTTCCCTCTGCCTGGTGACATCCAGGCAGGTGATTGTATCGAGATCGGTATGCTCGGTGCCTATGGAGCAGCGATGAAGACCGGCTTTAACGGCTTTGGCGACGCGCGCTGCCTAGTGGTGCGGGACGAGCCGATGATGAGCCTGTTCTTCGGTGACCGCGAACGTCCGCAGACCGACAATGTGGTGAGCTTGCGATAGGCTCGCAATGCAGCCTGAGCGCGTCAGCTCATGACGACATTTTCCAATTGAAACGCAAATGCTGTCGCGTTTGCGCCGGGGCCGCCGCCGGTCATCACGATGTCAGCGCTCGCAATGCCGAGCAAACTCAACTCAGTGTTGATATTCGATAGGATAGCAGAGTTTATTGCTGCACCTTCATCGACCTGGGAAACGACGCCGATCCAGAGTGTTGGCTTGAACTGGAAGACTGCTTTTTGAGCGGGCGCGATCGCCGTCTTCTGGGCAATGACCTTGCCCGACTTGTAGACATATGCGTTGATCGCGCCCTGATCGAGGGCATTCAGGACTTCAAGCTCTTTAGCGTTGGAGCTTGCCCCATTCTCCATCAATTGATCACCAGACGGCGTTTTCTTGACGGCAAATTGTTGCCCATGCTGAGCATCAAGCTGAGGCGTGAAATTGCCGTAGGAGTCGCTCGCTGCAACCTGCATAGTGTTGGGGTACATGAATGGATGGCTATCGCCTTGTCCGCAGTTCTTGATCACCTGCCAGGCGATGGCAGTTTCCTCGACATTCGTGGCTGCGTTCTTCTGAAACACGACGACTTCGCTGTTGTTGGCGTCATTTGAACGATTGACGAAATTCAGCTGGATATCCATCTGTTCGATCTCCCTCGGTTGATTTGATAGCGAGAAGCCAAGCAGAATGGCGTGAACTCCCGAAACAGAGTCATGTCAGCATAGCAGCACTGCGGTGTAGTGTTCTAATCAATTGCCGCATTTTCTTTCTTTGGCTCCTCGGTCCCAGCTCGATCAATGGATCGCAGGAGGGCGAAGCCTGGCACGAGCATCTTTCCGAGACGGATCAACGGCTAAAAATGCCGAAATGGATATGCCCAAATATAGCGGAAAATTCGGCCTTTCGGTAATGAGAATTAATTGCAAGAGGGCGTGGGATAAGGTAGCATCATCTCGAAGGAGAGAAAGATGAGTATCCCCTATATCGTGGCAGCAACTGACTTCAGCGCCCGCGCGGATCGAGCGCTCGACCGCGCCCTTATGCTTGGAATTGAAAGAGGCTGCGGCGTCCGCGTGGTGCACGCTTTGGATTATATTGAGGCTGAGAAAGCCGATTGGACCGATCTTGATTTGCGCATGAGAGAATGCATCGGCGAAACCGAATGTACGACTGATTTCACTTTTCCCGAAGGCAGTCCGCCCCGGGCGATCGCACGGGCAGGGGAGGCGGACGATGTTGATCTGATCGTGATTGGCCCCGCCCGTTACAATTCGATTGGCGACTACTTTATCGGGACGGCGGTGGACTACGTTCTGCGCAACACGACGAAGCCGGTTCTCGTTGTGAAACAACGCCCGCGCAGCCGGTACAAGCACATCATTGCAGGGACCGATTTCTCGGAAGGATCGGCTCATGCCATCGTAAAGGCGGCTGAGATGTTTCCTGACGCGCAGATCCATATCGTCCACGCCTGGCATGTTCCATTTGAGGGGTTTCAGCGCGACGGGCATGTGGCCGGACAAGTCGAAGAGGACGAACAGCGGGTGTTCGGCAAGTTCATGGAACTCCTGGTGAAAGATGCGCCGCACCTGGCGAATGCAACCACGGCGATGGTACGTGGCGGGACTCATGCGGCGCTAGCAGCGGAGTTCGACAAGCA
>JBCAXQ010000023.1:0-19538 GCA_038534015.1 Pseudomonadota bacterium
CGGACCGCAAGGCACACTTTACGGCCGCAACACTACGGCCGGTGTGCTCAACATCATAATATTCTGCTTCTGTCGCGGCCGATCCAAGATAGACGCCGTTGACGTGATAACCGAGGCCAGCCTCCGAGGTTGATGAGATCGCCAGGTTACCTACACCGCGCAAGGATGCTCCAAACTGGTCGACGGTGAGGTTGGGAACGGAAAAACTAAGATCAATCGCGTCGTCGATAACCTTGTCATCAATGTCGGACGCATCAAATGCAGAGATCGCGATCGGAACATCCTGAATGTCTTGCGATCGCTTCTGTGCGGTCACCAGGATTACATTGCCATCATCAAAGGCCACGTCCGCCTCGGCCTCATCGGAATCCTGAGCGTGAGCAGGAAGCGCGAATCCAGATAGCGACAACGCGGCCACTCCAGCGAGCAGCACAAATCTGTTGGATTTCCCGACTGATGCGGACATTTCTCTCTCCCTCGTAATTAGACTTTACGTCCTTCTGATGCCCTACTTATGCCAGTTTTTTGTAATATCCAAGCTTTTAATTTGACTTTAAGTCTAATTAGGATCAGCTATGGTGCATAAGAGTTTGGAGGTTCGATCATCCAACGGGGAGAGACATGACAAAGAAGCGCAAGATAATCGTCACGGTGGTTGGGCTTATCCTCGCCCTTGCGATTGCCGCAGCTTGGCTGGGCTATACTGTGATCAAAAGCGCGACACCGCGCGACGTCGAGCCCGATGCGATTATCCAGGGGGTGAACTTCGTTGGCATCTATGTCGATGATGTCGATGCGGCGGAGGCCTATTATGCGAGCTCTGTCGGGACCGAAGCTGTTGATGCCCCGGAACTTGATCCATCCGGCTTGCTCGCGACCTTTGGCGCCAATGGCGTTTCCACTGAAAATGACGTTTCCACTGAAGATGTGGCGCAGGATGACGAAGGCGATACTGCGCGGCCAAGTTCCCGACTTATACGGAGCAGCAACGCGCAACTCTGGCTGATGTCATCAGCGAACCGTTCGGAATCGGGTGCCAAAGCGTCTGCTGTGCCAGTCAATGGGACCGGGATCGCACATGTCTGTTTCCAGGTTGCGCGTGAGACAGATGCCTATGCCAAGATGGTCGACGCAGGTGCCAGCACCATCGGATCGCCCGAGCTGGTGCATCTCAATCCCGGCAATCCGGTCTATTACGGCTATCTGGCTGATCGTTACGGGATCATAACGGAGGTTGAGGAAGTGGACGTCGCCGCCCTTGATCTGCCGCAGCCGCCGACAAACAAGTACCGCATCCGCCACGTCTCGCTCGCCACGCCTGATATTGACGCGATGATCGATTTCTATTCGGCATTCCTTGGCGGGCAGGAGCCCAGGCATGCGGGTTGGTTATCTCCATTTTCTGGCGAAACTGTCGATCAGGTATCAGGATTGGTAGGCAGCGAACTTGAAATGGCGTGGTTTCAGATTCGCAATCTCGAACTCGAGATATTCCAGTATCATAGCCATTTGCCCGAGCGCCTGTCGGAGCCGCGCCCATTGGACGCTCCCGGATACAATATGATCGTGCTCGACGTTTCCGACCTGGATGCCGCGCGCAAGCGTTTCATTGATGCGGGCGGTGAACTGGTCGCGGGGCCGGAAAGCTTCGCCGGGGGGCTGGCAATCTATGGCCGCGATCCAGACGGAAATCTGCTGGTGTTGCACAAGGTCGCTGGCAGTTCCCCGTTTTCAGCCAAAAACTTCGCCGACAACGGCGCAAACTAGTTTCAGGAGTTTCGATGTTCGATCTGACAGGTAAGGTTGCTGTCGTCACGGGCGGCAATGGCGGGCTTGGCCTCGCTTATGCGCGCGGTCTGGTGAAGTGCGGTGCGAAAGTCGCTGTGTGGGGCCGAAATTCGGACAAGAACTCCGCGGCGATTGAGGAACTGCGTGGTATGGGCGGCGATGTCGAAGCGTTTGCCTGCGACGTCACCAGCGAGGAAGAAATCGCAAAAGCTTTTGCAGGAACAATTGATCGCTTCGAGAAGGTCGACAGCTGTTTTGCGAATGCGGGCGGTGGTGGCTTTCGTGGCATGTCGCATATGACCAGCCGCGAAGACTGGCTCGCCGCCATTGATCTAAACCTGATGAGTGTCGTGCAGACATGGAAGCCGGTGACAGAACATATGCTTGCGCGCGGCGAAGGGGGCCGGTTGATCGTCACCTCTTCGGTTGCTGCGCTTGTCGGCACAGGCGGAGCGGCGGGCTATTCGACGACCAAGGCTGCGGTGATCGGTCTGGTGCAGGCGCTCGCGCTCGAACTGGGTCAAGGCGGCATTCGGGTAAACGCGATCCTGCCCGGCTTCATCGAGACAGAAATGTCGCTCAACACCAGCGCCGCATTTCAGGAAGCGACGCGTCGCCGCTCCGCGATCGGGCGAATTGGCACGCTCGAAGATATGGAAGGGCCGGCGGTTTTCCTCGCATCAGATCACAGCGATTTCATGACCGGTCGATGCATGATCCTGGACGGTGGTCATACGATCCACCCAATGTAACAAGCGTTCGGCTCGAAAGCGCCGCCAGAGCGCGCGGGTCTCAGTGGAGAGAGAATGAAACTGCGATCCCTTGCCCATTGGGCCTATGCAATATTGCTCGTACTGATCGGCCTGTTGCTGACAGTGCCGGGCGGCATTCTCGTCTATCTTGGCGGCAGTCCCTACTATGTGTTGGCAGGTGTCGCGACACTTGTTGTGGCCGTGCTTTTCATTCGCCGACGCCCCAGCGCCATCATGATCTATGGTGCGATCCTGACGGTGACAGTCTTGTGGTCGATTTACGAGGCGGGATTCGACCTCTTTGGGTTGCTGCCGCGCCTCGCTGCTTGGATCGTCGTCGGCCTATACTTCCTGACGCCCTGGTATCGCCAATCGCTTCATCCCAAGAATGAGAGTGAAGGCTCGGAAGTGCCATCACCCAATCGCTGGCTGGTTGGCGCGCCTGCGATCGCCGCTGTCGCCACACTGCTGATCGCCAGCATCCCGGGCTACATCCAGAACAGCACAGGCTCGGTGCGTGAAGCGGCTGACGGATTGGCGTCAGATTGGCGCCATTATGGCAACACTCCCGGCGGGACGCGATTCGCCGCTATCAATCAGATCAACACCGAAACCGTCTCGGGCCTCAAAGAGGTCTGGCGCTTTCGCACTGGTCTTGAGGAGGATTTCAAGGCCACCCCGTTGGCGATTGATGGCACGCTTTATCTGTGCGGTGCCGCCAATGTGATGATTGCCGTGGATTCAGAGACCGGCGCCGAGGTTTGGCGCTATGATCCAGAACTAACACCTCCTGCCGAACACCAATACGCGATCACATGCCGCGGTGTCGCTTATCATGAAGCGCCCGAAGGCTATTCTGGCGAGTGTCCTGCACGGATTGTCACAGCTACGATTGATGCGAGCCTTATAGCGGTCAATGCGGAGACCGGCTCGCTGTGCAGTGACTTTGGGGATGCGGGGGTTGTCGACCTGCGCGAGGGCATGGGCGAGCACGCGCCGAACGAATATTACCACACATCCCCACCGACGGTGGCTGGCAACAACCTGGTCGTTGGCGGGCTGGTGCTGGATTCTCAGAAGCTGGGCCTGCCTTCGGGTGTTGTGCGCGCATTCGATGCAGTGACGGGTGAGCTCTCGTGGGCGTGGGACCTTGGCAACCCAGGCAATCGGGGGCTGCCGCCAGAAGGTGAGACCTACACACTTGGCACGCCGAATGTCTGGTCCATCATGAGTTACGACCCGGAACTCGACCTCGTCTATGCCCCGACGGGCAATGCCAACCCCGACTATTTTGGTGGTGAACGCCGTGAGTTTGATGACAAATATTCGTCGGCCATCGTTGCGATTGACGGGACGACGGGGGAGGAACGCTGGACCTTCCAGACGGTCAAGCATGACATCTGGGATTACGATGTTCCCGCGCAACCCGTGCTCGTCGATGTAGACCGCGATGGTGAGAGCGTGCCTTCGGTTGCGATACCAACCAAGATGGGCGAGATTTTCCTGCTTGATCGGCGTGATGGAACACCCGTCTATCCGATTGAGGATCGTCCCGTTCCGCAGGATCCGGAACTGGGCGAATACCTGTCTGATACCCAACCGTTCTCCCCGCTGCCCGATTTTCATCCCTATCGCTACGAAAAGGATATGTGGGGCCTCACGCCGATCGATCAGATGGTGTGCCGGATCGAATACCGAATGATGCGTTATGAGGGGATGTACACGCCGCCAACCCGGGGCGGCACGCTGATTGCCCCCGGCAATTTTGGCGGTTTCAACTGGGGCAGTGTCTCAGTCGATGCCGACAACGGATTGCTGGTGGCCGCACCAATGTTGCTGGCTCACCGGTTGCTGTTGGCTACACCGGAACAAGTCCAGGAGTTTGGGCCAGGTGCGGCAGCAGTGCTCGGCGAAGATCATCCGGCTGTGCGGATGGACGAGAATGCTCCCATCCGCGACCTGCCAGATCCCGATCCCAACGATCCCTATGATCAGATGCGCGTGAAATACTTCGGCATTCCTATGCCTTTCATGTCGCGTCTTGGCACGGCCATACCATGCTTCGAACCGCCATGGTCGCGCATTGCCGTGATTGATCTCAACACAAAGGAGCTGCTCTGGAGCCGCCCGGTCGGGGATATGAGCGATGCGGGTCCGTTCAACCTGCGCTCTGGCCTGCCGATCGATGTCGGCACAGCCGTACGCGCCGGTACGCTGACAACGCGGGGCGGCCTCACATTCATCAGTTCGACCATGGATGCAAAGGTCCGGGCCTATGATGTGCGCACCGGTGAAGAGAAGTGGGAGGCTGATCTTCCAGGCAACGGCCAGTCCACGCCTATGTCTTACGTTTCTGAAGAGTCGGGTCGGCAAATGCTGATTGTGACCGTACCCAACCCATCATGGCGCTATCCTCGGGATCCGGTGACAAACGAATATCTGGATTCTCAAAGCGTGCGCGATGGGGAGGGTGGCTATGTCATCGCCTATGCTCTGGATGATGGGGGCTGAAGCAGGACATGCGCGGCCGACGCGCATTCTCATCTCCTGATCGCGAGCACCAATTCAATCGCGGCGAACCTCACTATTTGGAATAATCGTTCTAGATCAGCCCTCTACCAAATTGGCTTGCCAATTACTGATCGGACATGCGCACCCTCACGTCGATCACTTCGAGCAATTGCGGTGGCGTGTCCTTTTCTGCGAGATGGCTGAACAGCTTGAGTGTGATCGACCACTTCTCCGTTGGTGCCAGATCATAGCCCGAAAGAAATTCATTCAAGTGCTGGGCAATCGTATCGCCGACCGCCTTTGGCGTTGGCAGATTATCCGCCCCATCCTTATCGAGTTCGATCAACGGCGTGGTTGAAACAGGAACATAGATTGACTTCCAATCTGCCGGGTCTGCCTGTTCGCCCGAGCTTGCAGTTGCTGCCGGGCGAGTGAATGCCATTGATGCCGACACACGTTGGCGTGTTGGGACGGGCACTTCTCCATCCGGGAAGTATATGTTTTCGAGAATTGTCTTAAGGCGATCGGCGAGCGGTGCGATTTCGGTGCCGAGATCAATCCGCTGCGCATACGTGAAACTTGGCGTCAGATATGTAATCGCCCGAATGTCTGGGACATGCAGAACAAACGGATCGGCCGTCTCCACATTCTCCACCAAACGGCGGTTCCGCATTATTGAAATTCCGCCCCAACACCTTTGGTACCGCAGCAGGTTGAGGTGCTGATCATCAACCTGATAGAATTCACCTAATCGGGTACGCGGCACCGGCATTGAGCCATCTTCTGTAACGACCTGCTCCCCGTCTTCGCTTGATGCCTTCGCGATTGAAGTCGCAGTCAGATTTGGCGTTGATACGGTTGCATTCTCGCGTCCCACCAGACTTACTCGGGGCAATCCGCCCGGCGCATTACAAGATCTCTCGGTGGCGCTTTCGGGAATAACTGTGATCAATGAATGTCCCGCAGGGTGTTTGTGATGCTTGATGCGGAACTTCTCACCGGCCGCGCGGCCCGCGCCTTCATCTGTCCATTGAGACCATTCTTCGCTCGCCTGCTTGCCTAGCGTCGCAAAAATATTGATCGCATTTCGCACGACCTTTTCATCAGTGTCACCCATGGGTTGGTCGTCCCACTTGCGCATGATCAAGATGTCATCGAACATCGCCTCCTCAATCGCCTGGAACTGAGCCAAGGTGTACGCGAGCGCAACTCCGGGCGGCGGTGGGTCAAGCGGATCTTTTTCGCTCAAGTCGTCTGCATCGGGCTCGTAGCGTGTGTACGAGATCTCATCCTGAGCCGCTGCATCAAATGCGAACCGCAGGCGATAATCATAGAACATGATCTTGCCGATGTCAGCGGGAACAACATCGCCGTCCTTTATCTCGGGAAAGACATCATGTGTCAGGATCTGAGGCGGGATCGGAAACTGACGGTTGGGCACAGGAAGGTCAAATGCACCCAGTGATTGTTCAAAATGCTGGTCGAGATCGTTGAATATAAAGGTCAGCCATTCAGATGCCTGATAGTCTCCCCCGTCTGCTACATTGTGGATGTTGTATTCCATCGCCTGAACTTCAAAGTGCAGTTCAAGCGGCAGACTGGTGGCTTGGTCCGGCATTGTGTTCACGACAACAGTGTTGAGTTTGTTGACGAAGCCGGTGTCGGAGAAGAGCGTGATTTTGGAAGCGGACGCCGTGATCGGTGGGAGCCTCGTGAGGAATGTGAATTCCACATCGGGTTTGAGCAGTGGTGCTTCGACAAGATACTTTGTGAAGAATTCTATGGGAGGCGCATTCAGCGCGCGGATCACATCGTTGAAGCTTTCCTTGCCGGTGGTGCGGTATGCCTTCGAACCTGGCCACTCAAGCGTGATCTTGGGCTCGAAGATTTCCTTTTGATCTCCGTTGATCTCGACGAAGATATTTATTGAATAGTCTAGAAGGTTGACCGAGGTGAGATTGGGCGCAAGCCTTTCCAGTGCGGAACCCAGTGTTTCATCGAGTTCGGTTTTGATCGCGTTCTTTGCGATTGGTATCTCTGCACCTGGCCTCAGGAACCCTAGGTCGCCTTTTACTGCGTCAACCAGTGTTTCGAGTTGTACTTTGGCGGCTTCGGCGACCTGGGCGATGGTCTGCGTTGGCTTGACAGTAGGTTTGGACCCGACCGGGACGACATAGCCTGGTTTCAACAGGTTTTCGACTTTCTCAAGCAGAGTGCCCATGAGCGTTCCGGAAACATGGAAATGCTTGCCAATCCCATCAAGCGTGGGCTCTATGTCATGGTCACGTTCCTCTGGAACCTTGTAAAGCACTGGTCTTGCTGCGCAGAGCAGTCTGGGTGCGGTATCAGATGTCCAAGACTGGCCGTTCGGCATGGTAGCCGAGACGTCGAATTGCGCGACCACTCCGCCGCGATAGGTCTTCGCCAACTCCACCAGCAATTGTTGTTCCAACTGCTCGGCTGCGCTCGCTGGGTCTGGCGGGTTGTTGCGCAGGTCCCGATCCAGGACTTGATCAATGCGGGCGGAAACAGCCTTCGCGATATTGGCTTTGGCTTCGGTAATCTTTGCAAACTGCTCGGGTGCTAGCGCCCGCAGTGGTGCAGCCAGATCCGGGAGCAGAATGCGATCGATCTTGGCGAGCAAGGTTGTTGCCCAACGTTCGAGGTCGGCGTTGTTGAAATTCGTGCTGACAGGCGTCCCGTCGGCGAGCGGTTGACCGGAAACGTAGGGCAGGATCGGAACATTGTCCTGACTCCATGGCTCTTTGCGCAATGGGCGCGGAGCGAAGAACAAGGGCGGCCCCGAAAGTTTGGCGCTAAAGCCCTTGGGACTCCAGTTCACTGCGACAAGCTTGGATTCTGTCTCGGTGTCCCGTTCGAGTAGAGCGCGCGGCGAAACCGATGTGAATGTGTCCGGGCCAACGCACAGCTTGAGATTGTCGAATGTCTTTTGGAACTCTTCGGCAAAAGCCAACAATGTCCCGCGCTTCTCGCGAGAAAACCCGGATGATAGGCGCGCTGGAACCGTGCTCACCACACTTTCGACTTCAGGCAGATTTCGAAACGCAGGATCTATCAAACTCGGTTCGTTCCGATACATTCGGATCTCGACGCCCAAACGATCTGTCACCACTTCACGGCTTGCGGAATGAGGAACATCGATGTCTTTCCCGAACCTTATCGGTGGGAGCAGCATCAAGGCATCGGCATTGTAGAGATCCGGGTTATCGGCGTTATCTGGAAGGGCACCTACATCGGCCGGCTTCAGCGACGCGTCGTCGATCTTGGGCTTGGCGCTAAGCCTTAGACAAATCGTCGCCCAGGTGTCGGCAATGCCCACAGTTTCTGATTCTATCTGACCGCCCGCACTGTATTTAACCTTTGCGCCCTTCTTCAACAGCCCGGTCGTCGCCGCATTGGCCGTCAGCACGTCACGCAGTCCTTTATCGCTACCAGTATGCTTTACAACAAACCGCTTGAAGCTCTCGCCCGGATCTATTGATGCTGTCTTTGGCGTCCCGGCTGGAATGACCATGTGCAATGGCAGCTCTGCCTCACCAGACGCGGCAAAGAACTTCTGATCCGCGTTGACCTGAGCGATCATCTCAATCGGAACGGCTTCGCGAGCGGAAATGCCAGCTAGCGTTTCATCCTTACCGATTTTGATCTCCCGCAGGCCTAGGAATAGGTCGGCACCTTCGGAGAAGAGTCCCTTTACCTCTCTGTTCTGGTTGGCAATCTGGTAAACTGTTCGATCACCGGGCGCGATATCCTTGAGATCCTTGAGCCTGTCGCCAGGTTTCGTCTTGTAGTCTTTTGTGCCCAAGCGAAGCTCAAGGCCGGCCGTCAGTTCAACCTCTTCGTTGAGTGAACCTATCTTGCCCGCATTTGGCTCTCCGTTCATCTGCTCCGCGATTTCTTCAAGCGAAACATTGGGCAACACCGTCATTCGTTCGGGCAACATCAGCGGAGCGTTTCTTTGCAAGAGGCCTTCTTGTGAAGCCAAATGCAGGGCCACTTGCTCAGGAGTAACCGCGGCCTTCGCTGCCAGCTTACGGAGTGTAGTGCGATCCGTTATTGGCTCATTTAGCGGCTGGAGCTGTTGAATTGCGCCCAGATATTCGAAGGCGTCGCGAGCAAAATCCGCCAATCGCTTGGAGTCAATTTCAGGGTGCTGATCCTTTGTCAGTGTGGTGTTGACTTCAGCGTCTACGCGCTGCCCCGCCACTTGGTAATATGCCAATGCAAAGCGTTTCTGGTCCGCCATTGCCTTGTTGCAAAGTCGATCAGCACTGACTCCAATGGATGCGGCGTACCCAGCCGGAGCGAACTTCACCTTGATGCGGATCTGCGGAGAATTCTGGGTTGGAGAGTTGCCGACATCATATGCCAACGTCACTGACGGCCAGGCATGCAGCGGTATGAGTGGGTCACGATAAAGCTGGGGCCAGGAAATCGCGGGGTCGTCGCTTGGAACCGGCAGGCGATTACCGAAGATATCCTGATATCCGTATGTTACCTTTGCTGACGTGCCGAGCCCGCCGTAGGGATCCACGCTGTCGATCTGTTCGAATTTTCCAGGCTCTGCAAACGGAGCAATCGGCAGAAGCCGACGATACACCCATGGCTGGGGTGCATCGCCATCCATGCCATACCGAGCAAGCGGGTTATCCTTGTCTGGCTCGTCCGGCATTATCGCCAGGCCATGATTGCTGGCGGAGAAAACCCCCTGGGCATCCAGTGCATATCCCATCATCTGGAACATGGTTTGAATCCGGTAGATCGATTCCTCACGCGTGATTGCTTCCACCTGAGGAGGTTCAACCGGCTGCGATCGGATGATCTCGAATCCTCCCTGTTCGGGTTCGACGCGGCTTTTGCCCGTCACCCAACCAGGTCTCATTGCGACAATCGCACCGTATTCGAGCAGACCGGTCAGTGGTGCGATCTGGGTAGCGAGGGCGTCCACCCCGATGCCCATCATATTCGCAATCCCAAGCAGATCGTCCCCGGGTTTCACCTTGTAAGGTGCTCCCGTAGCCTGCGGGATTTCCGCTCCCGCATGCAGCAGTGTGTGATTGGATTCATTGAGAAGAGCGAGCTCTTCGACTGTTACAAGCGTTCCGGCAATATCGCTCAGTGATTGGGTAATGGCAGGGTCGGAATCTGGAACATGGCCAACCGTTCTGGTGCTTGCTTCGATTTGCACGTCGGCTCTGGCGCTGGTCAGGTTTTCCGCCGTAACCACGGTGTTGTGGAATTTCGCTGGTCGTATTGTCGGCAGGTAAGGATCAACTTCCGGGTCGCCGACCCGCAGGGCCACCAGCAGCGTGACACGCGCTGTGTCGCCATCCTCGAACAGGTTGTTCGGCAGGCCAGGGCCATCCGGGCCATCAGGGCAGTTCAGGAAGAAGCCGCCACCATTGGTCACGCTGATCTGCCACAGCAGATCGAGGAATCTCTCACCTTCAGTCAAGGTTGCGGACGCAACCATTTCACCGTCGTCAAACATAGGCACCCGGCTGAACGACGCAGCGGGATTGGAGAAGGTGGACAGGTTGGATTTAAGCAACGCGATTTTGCTGCGTGCGGTGGCTGACATCGCATCCGAGCTTAAGCCATCGGAGACAGGAGATAATGGATCGGTGGAATAGAGCAGATAGATGTCTATCGGGTTCCCATCGTGGAAATCGTGGATGTAACTGCGAAGCCCTTCGAGATCGGCCTGCCCTTGCGCAGCGATTGAGATCGCCTCGTAAGTCGCCTTTAGAGGCGCCCCTTCATCCTCGCTTCCAAATGACTGGCGGATCTGCATCTCGATTGCAGTTGCCCAACCGGCATTGCCAATGGTCCGTTTCATCGGCTTGCCGCTGATGGGATCCGGGCTGACCTCGCTCAGCAGCAATGCTGCACGATCCGCGTTGTCGCTCGGCAGCATGCTACGAATGTTGACAGGGACTTCGAGCAGCAACGGCTTGATAACAGTTTCGTCTACAGGTGCACCGTCGAAGCTGATCGCTTCAGGCACATCCCATTCGGTCGCTGCGCCGAGTGTCTTCTCGATCTTGATCTGCTGATAGGCTGGGTAGGGATGCTCAGCGAGCTGACTCGCGAGAATATTGATGTCCGCCGGAGTAGCGCCAAGCGAACGGAAATGCTTGATCAATTCAATGTCGTCGGCCGTTAGCTTTGCCGGTTCTGGATCAACAACCTCGTCGAGCAACGCGGTCGCCATTGCCTGAGCCTTGTCGCTCGAATTCCAGGCCAACTTGACTTCATACGTACCACTCGGTGCATCAGGCGCGGCCCATTGCTGGCCTGTGAGAGTGTAAAGCGGCCAAAGCTGTTTATCTGTTTCGGGATCCGAAGCCATGGCCGGATCGCTAGGGTCCGGCAGGCGCAGGCCAGCGAGCAAGAACCGCGATTGTGCCTGAGCAGACGCAGTCAGTTTTGACCCGCCTTCGGCATCGGCCAGCCGATTAATCAGCTCGCTTTCTGCCATTTCTTCGCAGTACGGTACAACCACTGTGCCCAATGGCGCAGGGGCTCCCCAGCCGCTGGCTGTGCCCTGGTTTGCCCGTAGCAATCCGTCCGGCGTGATTGCAAAAGGCGCTGCAGCAGCGATCGGGCTGCTCGCAGTCTCTGGCGCTACCGCAAATGGTGGCAGGAATACCTGCGCGCCTTTGGGAAGCTCCAGTGTATCAGCATTGAGAAGGGCAAGGGCTTTCGGTTCGAGTTCGAACAATTGCGCTATTGAAAGGAAGGTATCGCCGAGTCTCGGAACAAACTTCTCGACCGGCGGCAGAAGTATGGAGACTCCCATCGGCAATGTCTCGGTCGTTTCAGGGCGCGGGTTAAACTTCCATGGATCGTCCTTGTTGAACTCTTTTATCTCCTCGACGGTCGTTTGATGAGCTGCCGCAATCGATTCAAGCGTATCGTCTCGAGCGATCAGGTGGGAACCATGCCGCACGGCAAGTGTCTGTTCTGGTGAGATAATCGCTGGATCAAACAGCAAGCTGGCATCGATAATCTGATCGCGGGTCAGTCCAAATCGGTCGGCCAAGTCCGCGATCGTATCCCCTTCTTCTACCTGCGTCGAAAGCGCAATTTGCGCGAGGCGCTCTGGCGCAAAAGCAATCGAGTTCGGTTTCCAGATCACATCGGCCGGAGACAGTCCGTAAGTGTTCGAGATGGCTGAAATCGTTCGGTCCGGACCAGAAGGGACCGCAAAGTGCGGAATCTTGATCCATGACCCGGCTGGCAGCTCGAGCGTGGGGTAGGGCGAGTCTGGCACGGGCTTGGGGACATCCCAGTCCATCACCGGGTTCGCCTTTTCGATCTCGCTCCACTTCTTCAATCCATAGTAGTCGAGAAGCGATTGTCTGGTGTCGCTGACCTTGAGCATATGGCGCACGCCGCGCAGTGTGATGTCGGCGTCTTCGCTGATCACTTTCTGCTGGAAAATCGACCGTGCGGTCGCGAGCGGGGTCATACCGACTTTTTTGCCCAGTCGAACCAAATTCGGTGTGGTGTCGAGCAGCGCACCGTCTTTGGCGATCACGATCGGTAGTTTGGCGGCGAATAGTTCCTCATTGTCGAGGTTGGCTCCGATAATGCGCTGCACTCCGGCGGCATGATCGATCCCGCAATCGGTCGCGACCTGCGAGACGGAGCGACCATTTGCTGCAAGCGTCACCAGCGTGAGCTCTTCGATCGCTTCAGACACGACCTTGCGCAAAGTCAGCTTGAAGCAGTCGATAAAGATCAACTGAGCCATCGATAGCTCTTTGCCATCTTTTCCTAGAACCGCTTCGGTCGGCGTCTCTTGAGAGTCGCGCATCGGGTCGAGGTTCTTAAAGTACTCCCGGATATCGTGCTGATATTCCGCAGAGCACAACGGGCCTGATTCAAAATTTTGACAGTGGGCCTCGGTGCCGTTGTCCGAGGCAGTGAGCGTAAGCAGAGGGATCATCGGAAACGGCGTCAGTTGCGGGCCATCACTGGTATTGTCCCACGGAGCCAACTTGATGATCGGGGCAGCCCAGTCTTTGAAGAAATCCTCTACATTCTTCGGGGTGATAACTATCGGGTTTTTGTCGCCTTCGAGCCGGTCTCTCAATGAGCTAAGCTCTGACAAGGTAACAGTGTCATCTTCAAAATCCGCCCCGGCAATCCAGGCAGTCTTACGCCACGTGGTCAGCCCGAAACGAAGCACCAGTTCCGCGAACTTTTCTGCGGGGGAGAGCGTTTCACCGGTTTCGCGCGATGTCCGCAGCATGAGCGCGACAACCAGATTTGCCTCGCCAATATTGGCGTCCGGTTTTGAGCCAGGAGTATCGCCCTTCAGACCCAGTGACGTAATTGGCCGGAAGTACAGCTCAAGAGGTTCGGGTTTTTCTGGAATGGCCAGCGCATCCGGTTCGCATTCGTCGGCCCGCGCTGCTGCAGCTGCGGCCCAATCGAAATCGGGATCATGGATTCTGGCGAAAACCGGATCAGCGACGATCTCACCTGTAGGAAGACGGCGATAGCCCACCGGTCCCAGCAACTCACGCAATGTCGTGCCGACTTCGGATTCGATCTGCCACGGCGTCTGCTCGTCTGCTCCGATTACGGTCTGTTCCCGGATGGTCGCAGAGAACGACAACTCAATCGGAATTTTGAACAGGCCAAGATTGATCTTGACCGTGAGCTTGACCCTTACGCCCGCTTCGAAGACGAGAACGGTCGCTCTGTACGCCTCGAACGTGCCGGAAACAGAGATGTAGGCGTAGATGTCGACCGCTGCGCTGATAATTGCGAAATCGACTTTGCCATAGATATGTCCGGTCAATTGCAGGGTTCCGGTAACCCTGTAGTAGGTGGCTTTCGGTTCGGACTTTTCCCACGGTTCAAAGAAACCGACTACACCTTCGACTAGCCCCTCTATGCCCAGGAAAAAGCCAGCCTCAAGAATACCGGCCTTAATCGATTTTCCAATGCCGATCCTGAACCCCGCACCAGCTATGATGACAGGGCCGAAATCGCCACCGGTGATTGCAGGCACTCCGGGGACGGCTTTTGGACTAAGACGGCCAAAATAGATTCCCAATGCACCAGTGACGGGGATAGGCCCGATCATCAGTTCGATCGCAAATGAGCGTTCGAAATTGAGGTTTTCGGGGAAGCCCAAGTCGATCTTGAACCCGCCATCTGTGTAAATTTCAATTGCAATAATCGGCAGCGTTACCGATGCCGCACCAGCCTGAAACCGGCGCAGGACATCGGGCAAGACCAGTTCGATATGGTATTGGCCAAGGTCTTCGGCAATCTTGCGGTAGAGGATCTCAAACTCGAACCCGGCGAGCGACTTTGCGCGCTCTCCTCGCAAGGCAATTCTGGCGCCTGCAAGGGTTGGCAGGTTCCATAGTCCCTGGAAGTCGAACGTCTCCAGAACGGAAAACTTTGCGCCGACCAGCCATGCCGCGCTTTCATCGTAGACAAGCTTGTCCTGACCCTCGGTCAGCAATGGATTTAGCTTGTCTTCTCCTGGCTTGAAGTAGGAATCCTCCAATGCGCCCATGACTGCGCCGATGGTCTCATACTGGGTTACATTGTTAAGGGTGACTCGCTGACCAAGCCCGAGGTATTCGAGCTTGAACACCTTGTCGGATTTGGCAGGAGACTGGGGCGGTTGTTCCTTCAGCGCATCCCAGCTGATCGGATTGTCGCTGAAGTCCACGCCGAGGAAAGAGCCGAATATTTTGACGTCAAGCGATCGCTTCTTGGCACCTGAGGCGGCATACATGACTTCAAGTTTGTCAAAGCTGGCAAAGCCAAGATCGACATCCAGCTGGTTGTAGGCCATCCCATAAGAGGTCTCACCGTTTTTCAGCTCGATGATGAACTCGAAACTGTCGAGCCGAATTTGCTCGATCGCATTCCATGGAGGATCAAGCGCCAGACGCGGTCCGCCCACCGCATCAAGCATATAGCGCAGAACTTCGCCCAGTGTTTTGTCCCCGACGCGCACGGTGAAACGCACCAGCCGATCAGTACCGGATTCGGTAAACACCCCCTTCAGGTAAACAGGGATCTCAAACAGCCAGATTTGGCTCTGGACTGTTATCGCTTTGGTGCTGGTGTTCATCGCTGTCACCAAGTGGAAGTTGCGGGAACGGGCGGACTGGAGCTTTCGCCCTAGCTTTGCGGCAGAGCCTTCAACGAGCTGGTGTCAATATCGGACACTCCATCGCCCTTCGAGTATTCGAACAAGACTCCGAATCCAGCCAATTTGACCGGTCCCAGTTCTACACCTTTGAATTCAACTCGGAATCCAAATGAAGCATTGGTGAAGCTGTACTTCTGGGCGGTGTCATCATAGTCCGCCTGCAGATACATATCGGTGACGATCAATTGCCCATCGAGCAGATGCGGAATGACGTCTTCCAACCCTTTGACACCCTTGAATGCATTGATCTTGTCCTTGAAGTCGGTTTCGAAAGTGCTTGGCGCCCCAAGAGCTGTGGCGACCGAGGCTATGACGGTGCTGAACGAACCAACCTTTATCTCCGTGCCGCCTTCCTTGGCGCGAAATCCGACCTGGATCTGCTTGCCTACCTGACCGTCGAGTACGATTTTGCGTCGGTCGCCTTCCGGGCCGATTTCCAAGGTAATGGAACCCGAAGTCTGAGTTGTCATGGCTAGTCTCCTTTGGTGTTCGCCGCATCGCGGAACCGCAAGCGTGGTGAGTGTTTGACGATGGGAGCGGCCTCGATAAGGTCGCGGGTGAGTATCGGACTGGTCACTTTTTCTTGCTTGTCTTCCTTGTCGGCGAGCCATGCGCCGTACCAGCCAAGCGAATTTGCGCTGCCCGAAGGGTCCGGAACGCCAAATATGTAGAATTCAAACGCTCCGCCGGGCGGCAAAGTTTTGCTGAACACACTGAGATTGACGCCGTGCATCAATAGCGTCCACTGTTCGTCTCGATTGAGCAGATCGACCGAGTATGCCCGCAGCTTGAGGACGCTTAGCAAGTCGAAGTCCACGCCGATCCCGCTGAGGTTTGGCCCAGAAAACTTGAGCCCGACATAATGCTGATTGGGCTCAGTCCCCCAGGCTGTGAGCAAGCGGGCTTCAAGGCCGGCCGCACCGGCAACATCACTGAGCGTTCCCATATCGATGATCTGGGTGAAGCCGTACCATTGGCCGGGAAGTGATTTGGGTTGTTCGGGCAATTGCACTGTCATGTTGCCCTGTGCATCAGGTTTGCCCGTGCCGAAGACGAGCTTGTCGAGCTCAATCGGGAAACCTTCGAACAGCGACCCGGTTCTGGCCTCGCTTAGCGCTTCGACCAGCTCAAGATCGCTAATATCGAAGGTGTAGGTTGTCTTTTGCGCTGTGCTCTCATTGAAATCCATCGTCACAGCGAGCTTCGAAAAGGCGAGAATATCGAACGAGAGGATATCGTATCCGCTTCCTTCGGGTTTTGGCTGGTCGAAGCCGAGCCACCCCGAGAAGTTGAAAGCAGTTTTCACATCGCCGGTGTTCTCGTCGACCGATTTGGTCACAAACTCGCCATGCTCCAGCTTGATCGTCTGCAACGGGCCGGGGCCCGGCTTGATCTCAATGGGGTCGGTGGCTGTGAAGCTGTACGCGTCCCCGGCGCCTCTTTCATGGCGAGTTCCGATCATTTCGGAAATCGGATAGCTGCCATCGGCCAGCCGGGCTTGCTGTCCGAACATCGTGCCCAAGGCCAGGTCCACTGTGGAGCGGAAATCACGGATATCTGACTCGGCGAATTGTACTCCGAGCTCGCGCACCCGGAAGGTGTAAGCTGTCCCGTTGGCGATGATCTTGCTGTCATCAAAATAGCGGATAAGGCCGAACATCGACGATGACCGTTTGTCCAAATCGTTCAACGAAGTGAATGGCGTTTGCGTCACACCGATGTGGTGAGCATACATGTCTTCGGGCTTTATTCCGGCGCGAATTCCGGCGAGATCCGGTGGTAGGTCACCGATCTTCGCGTTGAGGAACAGAAAGCCATTCCAGTTGGGTGAATCCAGCACTGTCTCAACGAAAAAGTCGAAATCATGGCTGGCATCTTCGGGGTCTATACCCAGCAACTGCGCCAAGCGGCCATGCCCTGCCTCCTTGGCGTCGCGCGCTTTCTGAGCGATGTCGAGCAAGCGCCGGGAGGTCGCACCTGGATCGTTGTTGAATTGATCTGCGGAGGTCCAAGCCGACAGGTCTTCAAGCAGATCCTGCATCGCGACAGGAGTATTCTTGACTATCAGGATCGTGCCATATTCATTCCAGCACTCAGGTCCCAGTTTGAATTCCCAGCCGCGCAGCCCCACGCGCGTGTGGGTTGGGGGTTCAACGTTTCTGAATGGTCCTTCCTCAGAAGCATCCTCAATCTCGTGGCTCTTTCCAGATGGGGTGTCCGCCTTCGCAGAAGGATTCGAGCTGGACGAAGTCGGCGGAGGTGGCGGAGGTGTTGGTGGGGAAGGGGTTGGGGTCGGATCGGAGAAGAATCGTTTGATCGCTTCCGGATTGCTGACAACAAGGAATTGTTCACTCGTCATCAAGGCAGACTTGAGCGGATCGACAATCCCATCCGGCCCGGCGAAACGGAGCCGACCCCAATTGCCAGGGATTGTGCCGAGCAGCTTTGCAATCTCGACGCTAACCCAACCTGTATCGTCGAACGTCGCTTCCAGTCCGCGGGGAGTGATTGCCCTATGGATGTCACCGTCGGCAACCGTGATATTGGCCGGATATCTGTTCTCTGCCCCACCATTGGCGAGGCGGGCCGCTTCAACCTTGTCGATCTCAGCCTTGCGAACTGGTCCAATAGCCGTCACGGCTAGGGTGATCGGTTCTTCTTCGCTCCCTTTGGGTAACCCTGCCAAGGGCACGAGTGGCATGACAGGTGCGGTTGAATCATTGGGCAACGGAATCGGGATGGGCCGGAAGTACGGAAGAATCGAAACGGGTGGGGCGCTTGCGCCGGTCGCGTCGTAAAGTGTGCCTTGGCCTGGCGGTTGCGCCTCGTAGGACATCAACAACTCGTCGATCGGAGGTGGATCGGGCTGTGGTAAAGTCAGTTTGATCCAGGACGTCGTCGTGTCCGCCGCCATGGAAATGTCTTCGCCTTCGATCTTCGCGCAAGAAGGCCGACCAGGTACCATTTCGCATGCAATGGTTTCGTCCTGCCCTTCAGGCATAGCGATTGCTTCGGTCCCGGTTGCGCCACAGGCAAATCCGCGATCTCTAGTGGAGATACCACTAACCGCGTCCTTGTTGCTCTGGTCACTGAACTTTAGAATCAACCGTCCCGTAGGCGACAAGCCAAACCCACCTGCGCTGGCCTTGTTGAAGACCATCCCCATCGGCCCATCAAGAGTGGCGGTTAGCGAGCGGCCAAGGATTGAACGAAACCACGTAACGAAATTTGCTTCGGGAATGCCGGTCGGGCTGGCGGAGATCTTTGTAAGGCCGGGATCGAGCAATGCGTTGAGGGTGATGCTCGCGGTGCAGCTCAGGCCTTCGTGCTGGGGATGGCCTTGAAACAAGGGGTAACGGTAGGCAATGCGGAGGCTTTCTTCGGGAATTGTCGAGAACCAAAATCCGAGACCAAGCTTGTCGAGGTCGCTGACCAAAGCATCACCACCGGCAATATCGAATCCGAAGTGGAAACAAGGACCAGCCGGATTGGCGAGGTCCAGTTGGATGCGGTCCTCCCCGGCCGCAAACCACGTTTCGTCGCGGCCGAAAGCCGTAGGCGCGCCGGCCAGAATAAGCGCGTTGTTCTCAAGATCAGCGGTGGCGCTGAGACCCTTGGCGAAAGTGAGGCCATAGCCGCCTTGCTCATCGGTCAAAGCAAGCTCGACCGATTGTTTAAGAACCTGCGTTCCGTCAGATGCCTTGAAAGCGAAGACCGCGCTGTTCCACTTTTGCCAGGCGAGATTGGGATCGGCGATCCAGATCAGTTTTGCTCCGGCTTTGATCAGCCGTGTAGCAACGATTTTCCCGAATTGCGCAGGATCGGAAGGCTGGCTGCCCAAGACAATGATCGCGCCATCATTCGCAGCCCATGCTTCCTCAAATGTATAGTCGGCCTTTTCGCTCGCCTTCGTAGTGACGAACGCAACGTTCCCGAGAAGTTGCAGGTCAAGCGCAGCTTCTCCTTCGATCAAGGCACCATAGAAATTGCCAGTGTCAAATCGATTGGAGAAGACAAACCCAGTCACCGCCCCGACCTCGACGGCCAGATTCTCAAGAAGCCTAGGCGACCTTGATCACAGGCCATGCGTGCAACCTGCGGCAGTTGCCATGAAGCTCTCCGGATGAAGTGGATCAGTAGTGACAGCTTCGGGCCTAGCCAGCAGGGATGCTGCAAACCTAAATGCAGCTGACCCCTCTAATGTAACGCCCCCCACTATTAGGGTTCCAGAAACAGCCATTGCACCCCACCTAATGTCGCACGCCCCTCCTGTT
>JBCAXQ010000024.1:0-19535 GCA_038534015.1 Pseudomonadota bacterium
TCCAAAGGAACTGGGTCAGTACGAGACGCTTTGAACGCGTCTATTTCTGCTCGTTTTCCTTTACCTACTGACCCAGTTCCTTTGGATTGAGACGCACAGTCAGCTTGCGCAAGGGGCCCTGCTCCCCCTCCCCAGCATCCATCTCAGCCAAAACATCGCCGTGGGCATGGAGCCATGCGAGCCGACGCCCGTCGGATACTGGTAAGGTGATGTCCACTTCCGTGGCTTGCGAAGTCAGCAACTCACCCAATTGATCCATAAGGTGATCAATGCCTGCACCAGAAGTTGCCGAGATCACAGCTGCGCCGCTATTGCTGGCACGTTCTCTCAGATTCTCGACCTCGTCTGGACCAAGCAAATCCACTTTGTTCCAGACCTCCAGGATTGGAATGTCACTATTCCCGTTTTCCGCGTCGACTACGCCCAGATCGGCAAGCACATCAATCACCTGTTTTTTCTGGGCAGTATTTGCAGGGTTGGACATGTCCCGAACATGACAGATAATGTCTGCGCCGGTTACCTCTTCCAGTGTGGCTCGAAAAGCGGCAACCAGCTGCGTCGGCAGGTCGGATATGAAGCCCACAGTGTCGGAGAGGATCGCCTTCTCCACAGCAGGAAGGCTGATAGCGCGCATAGTCGGGTCGAGCGTCGCGAACAGCAGGTCTTCCGCCATAACTTCAGCACCCGTTAGCCGGTTGAATAGCGTCGATTTCCCAGCATTGGTGTAGCCAACCAATGCGATGACCGGCCACGGTGCCCTTCCCCGTCGATCCCGGTGGAGTGTGCGCGTTTTCCGAACCTGCTCAAGCTCGCGGCGCAACCGGCCCATGCGCTGACGGATCATTCGACGATCAGCCTCAATCTGCGTTTCGCCGGGACCGCCAAGGAAGCCAAAACCACCGCGTTGCCGTTCAAGGTGGGTCCAGCTGCGAACGAGCCTGCTCTGTTGGTAATCCAGGTGGGCAAGTTCAACTTGCAGGCGCCCTTCAGCGGTCGCGGCTCTTTCTCCGAATATCTCGAGGATCAATCCCGTACGATCGATGACCTTCCGCTTGAGCTTCTCTTCGAGATTGCGCTGCTGGATCGGGCTCAGAGCGCCATCCACGATGATCAGCTCGGCTTCGTGGAGCTCACACAAGGTCGCGATGTTTTGCACCTGACCCGAACCAAACAGCGTGTTCGGCTGCATCTGGCGGATGGGCATGGTTTCAGAATGAGCGATCACCACCCCAATGGCGAGTGCAAGGCCCTGTGCTTCTTTCAACCTTTCCGCCGCATCAAGGTCATAGGACAAGCTGCGTATGTCAGGGCACAACACAAGGGCCCGCGCCCCGCGGGTCACTTCGTCTTGAAGATCATCGTCGAAACTCAGTCTTCGTCGTCCGCTACATCGTCATCATCGTCATCGGTAAGATCGACCGGTGATGCTGGCTGAATGGTAGAGACAGCATGCTTGTAAGCAAGCTGGACCGCTCCATCGCGCTCGAGCAGCATGCAAAACAGGTCATAGGCTGCAATACGGCCCTGAAGCATCACACCATTGACCAGAAACATCGTAACCTGAACGCCAGACTCGCTGACGCGGCTAAGGAACACGTCTTGCAACAATCGTTGTTTTTTGCTTCCGGCGCGGTTTTCAAATTGTTCGGCATCAATCGACTGGCCGGGCATAATGGTCGAGATCGCGTGCTTATAGACGAGTTGCGATTGGCCATCACGGCGCAACAGGATCGAGAAGTTATCGAACCAGGTCACGATTCCCTGCAGCTTTACGCCTTTCACAAGAAACATCGTCACGGGGGTCTTGTTGCGACGCAAAAGATTGAGAAACGCGTCTTGCAGGTTCCCCTGATGTTTTCCCTCAGGTGCTGGAACGCTGTCGCCCGTTTCGGATCGAGGGCGCGGAGAGAGAGTTCGCCCGTTGGACATTGCTATGCTCCTGTTATTGGCGGCCGTCCTTACGGTCCGCAATCTGAGCAGAGACAGCCCACCCGTCTCCTACTCGCTGGATATGCAACATGGCGATTGCATATCCTTCGGGCAATGGCTGATTTTTATGCAATCTTCGCGTCGGGTTTCGAGCGAATTTCGCAACAATGGAAAGTGACCCTAGCTTTTGCGGATACCTTCGCGACGTTCGGCCATGCCCAAAAGCTTGAGTTTACGGTGCAAAGCCGACCGTTCCATCCCGATAAACGTTGCCGTTTTGGAGATATTTCCCGAGAACCGACGGATCTGGATGCTCAGATATTCGCGCTCAAAGCTCTCACGTGCTTCGCGAAGAGGCACTCCCATCATCGCCGACAACCCCTGCCCCGATGCAGCAAGGCGGCCGCCGGTGATTTCAGAAGGAAGCATATCCGGTTCGACAACCTCAAGACGCTCCCTCGGAGTCATGATGATAGTTCGCTCAACGACATTGCGTAGCTGACGCACATTGCCCGGCCAATCATAGGCTTGGAGCGCGGCCATCGCCTCCTCCGAAATCTCGGGTGGTGGAATCCCTTGATCTGTCGAGTACCGTGTGAAAAAGTGCTCCGTGAGCGCAGGAATGTCGTCCCTCCGCTCAGACAGAGATGGAATCGCAACCGGAACAACATTGAGGCGATAAAACAGATCTTCCCGAAACCGCTTCTCTTCCATTTCAAGCGCAAGATCCCGGGAAGTCGAAGAAACGACACGAACATCGACGCCGATCTGACGGCTGCCCCCTACCCTCACAAAGCTCTGTTCTGTGAGCACTCGGAGTATTCTGGCCTGTGTCGAGAGCGGCATATCTGCCACTTCATCAAGATAGAGAGTGCCCCCATCGGCCAGTTCAAGCAGCCCCGGACGAACCTGTTTTCCATCAGCTTCTTCGCCAAAAAGCTCGTGCTCAAATCGTTCCGATGTAATCCGGGCCGAGTTGACTATGACAAAAGCACTCTCGGCGCGGGGACTCCAGGAATGAAGCAATCGCGCTGCCACTTCTTTGCCAGCGCCGGCCGGTCCTGAAATCAGCACCCGGCTGCCCGTATTGGCCACGCGCTTCAATGTCGCGCGGACTGTGTTGATGGCAGAGGAATTGCCGGTGAACTCTGCCGCATCCGTGCTGCCTTCACGCAGCCGCGAGTTTTCACGGCGCAATCGCTCGGTCTCGGTGGCTCGCTCCACCAGCAACAGAAGCCTTTCAGCTTCGAATGGCTTTTCGATAAAGTCCATCGCACCACGGCCAACCGCAGACACTGCGGTGTCAATATTGCCGTGGCCAGAGAAGATTATCACGGGCAAATCCGGTTCGCGCACTTTTATCGCATCAAGCAATTCGAGGCCGTCCATATCACTTCCATGGAGCCAGACGTCCAGCAGGACCAAGCTGGGTCGCCGTTCGTCGATTGCGGCAAGAGCGCCGGTACTGTCCGCTGCGGTGCGGCAATCGTAGCCTTCGTCGCCAAGCACTCCGGCAACAAGTTCGCGGATGTCGCGCTCGTCATCAACGACAAGTATTTCGATAGCCATATCAGGCCTCTCTGCTTTCATAGGGGGTATATTGGATCATGCTGGTTCGTTTTCCGCAGTTTGCGGATCCCTGGCAAACCGCATGATCACACGAGTTCCACCGCTGTCGCTGGTGGCGAAACTCATATCGCCGCCATGCTCGTCGACGATCTTGTTGACGATCGCCAGGCCAAGGCCGGTGCCTTTCTCGCGCGTTGTCATATACGGTTCGATAATTCGTTCGCGCTCAAGCGGCAGTCCAATCCCATTGTCTTCAATGGCTATGGTCAGCATTTCTGCATCACTGACGACGTCGACCGAGACTCTGCCGCGAAAATCCGGTTCGGCGTCGGGAATACGAGCCTCCACGGCTTCGACTGCATTCTTGAGGACATTTGTCATTGCCTGGCCAAGCTGGTGCCTGTCGCAATGAATTGTGCGTTCATCCATCCCTGTGTGGTCGAGATCGAAGCTGACCTGAGGGTGTGCGACCTCCTGCAAAAAAAGAGCCTGACGCACGAGATCGAGCGCATCTTCCGGTCGAAAATTCGGTTTTGGGAGCCGCGCGAATGAGGAAAACTCATCGACCATTTTTCGCAAATCACCGACTTGGCGAACAATTGTACTCGTCAACTCGTCGAACAGCTCGCCATCGCTTTCAATCTGTTTTCGGTACCGTCGCTTAAGCCTTTCTGTGGCAAGCTGGATCGGCGTTAGCGGATTCTTGATCTCATGCGCTATTCGCCGGGCTACGTCAGACCATGCAGCTTGTCGCTGGTCCAGCAGCTGTCGCGTGATATCTTCGAACGTAATCACGTGGCCATTTGACCCCGGGGCAATCTTCACTGCCATAGTTAGCAGCTCGGTGCCCTTGGCATGGGTAACAATGCCGCGATCCTTCCCTTCTCGTACCAATGCGCAGAGTTCTGGAGAAAGCTCAGCCAGCGAAGCACCTTCAAGATTGGTGTCGGGGTCTTCTGCCAACAAGGATTGCGCGGAGCTGTTCATCAAAAGCACCCGGCTCTCTCCATCAACTGAGATCACGCCTGCCGTAACAGACTCAAGCACCGCCTCCATAAACGCGCGCCGGTCATCAATCTGGCGGTTTGCATTGACGAGATCCTCGGTCTGTATCTCGAGCTGGGCGGTCATCCTGTTAAAGGCCCGGTTAAGCAGACCGATTTCGTCGGCACCCGTTCTACCCTCAACTCGCAATGCGAAATTTCCCTGCCCTACTTTGCGAGCCGCACCGACCAGGTCGGTCAATGGTTCGACCTGGCGGTCAGCAAACCGGAGAGCAAACCAGACAGCTAACCCCACGAGAAAAAGGCTTACCGCCACAAGTGCGATATTGAAGCGAAGCTGCAGCGCTCTAGCGCTGTCATTGAGCGCTTCGTACCCACTCGAAATGGCCTGTGCGCGTTCCCACGAGTTGAACGAGTTCGCTTCGGTGTTCCTTGCGTTGTACAAATAAATCCCACTTTGCCGATCAATAGGGGCAAGCGCTGCGATCCGGTCTGGGCTGCCCTGAACGACAACCAGTTCACCCGCATCAAGTTGCGGCAAGGCCGACTCCACGAAGACGATAGGTTGGTTCTCGTCCATCAGGTCCATGATAGCTGCGGTTCGGATTGTGCCGTCTTCAAGCCGTTGTAGAATTGCGCTCTCCGAGATTTCCCGGGCTTGCGCCTGAAAAAGGTACAGCTCAGCAAATCCTTCGTCTGCCGTCGGTACGTTTTCAGGATGTCGCGCATATCCGTTGCCATCGCGATAGTTTCATCCTGCACTTCACGCTGGTTCTGGTCGTAATACTCCTGCGCAAGCTGGTTGGCGTTCTGGATCAGCCCGCGAGAATCGTCGGAGAACCAAAAATCGACCCCCGACTGGAAAAGGAATGCTGCGAAGCCGGCAACGAGTAAGGTTGGGATGGCAGCAACCAGTGAAAAGAAGAAAACCAGCCTAACATGCAGCCGAGCGGTACTACCTGCCGCTCTGCTAATGGCCAGACGACGACCGACCAGAACCAGAAGAGCCATGGCTGGAACAAGTGTCGCCATGAGCAAGACAGAAACCTGCATGCTCGGCAGCAGGTCGCTATCAGCGGGGGCATTCGAAAAGGCGAGATAAGTCGCAAATATTGCGCTCATCAGCGCGATAGCAGAGGCAATCTCGAGCCAAAGGAAAAGGTTGGCCCGGCGCGATGCGACCATGAACCGGCGCCACCAACGCGGGGCAGTGCGTGTTGAATTGGCTACAGCCTGATCCATCGTTGCTTGTTTACAACGGCACTGTTGCAATCCTGCAAGTGGAAAGTGTGACTTCTGCGTTAAACCGGTCTTGCGAAGCGATCAGGGTTTATATCCAATTCCCCAATCCGCTTTCGCAATGTGTTCCGATTGATCCCGAGCAGTTTTGCCGCGCGCAGCTGATTGCCGCCGGTCTCGCCCAGAGCATGCTCGATTAGCGGCTTTTCAAATGCCGCCAAAGCGCTGTGGTATACCACGCCGGACGGTGGATTGTTCTCGTTGAGCCAATTGTCGAGAGCAGCGGCAATTCCATCTTTTCCATCTGTCGCACCTGGAGCAGCTTCCTCTCCGATGATGTCAATCAGGCTAGTCCCATCGATCAGGTCTTCTCGAGCAATCAAGGCTAGCCTGTACATTATGTTGCGGAGCTCTCTGACGTTGCCACGCCAGCTCCGGGCCTCGAGTTTGGCCAACGCATCTCCTGTTAGTTGACGCCTTGGCAGCCCTTCTTCAGCCGCGCTGTTAAGGAAATGCTGCGACAGAACCTCAATATCTTCGCGGCGCTCCCTTAACGGAGGAATCTCTATCGGGACGACATTCAAGCGATAGAACAGGTCTTCGCGAAAGCCACCTGATGCGATCAGCGGCGCAAGGTCTTTGTTCGTCGCGGCGATGATCCGAACGTCGACTGAGATTTCTTGACGTCCGCCAACCCGCCTGACGCGGCCAGATTGCAGGGCGCGCACAAACGTGTTTGTGCGTCGGCAGGCATATCGCCGATCTCGTCGAGAAACAGCGTGCCACCATTGGCTTGCTCAAATTTGCCAATTGTTTGCGCAATGGCGCCAGTAAACGCCCCTTTCTCGTGACCGAACAACTCGCTCTCTATGAGATCTGACGGAATGGCCGCTGTGTTCACAGCTACAAACGGCCCGGTACGCCGGGAACCCAGTTCATGAATTGCCTCAGCGACCAGCTCTTTGCCGGTCCCACTTTCACCGGTGACAAGCACTGTTAAGTCATTGCGCAAAACCCGTGTGATCATTCGATACACGCCTTGCATTGCCTGACTGCGGCCGACGAGTGGCATGCCATCGGCTTGGCTTTCAGGCAAATCCTCCACGCCGTCCCGTGAATCGACCGCTTGCCCTACAGCCTGAACCAATTCATCGAGATCGAATGGCTTGGGAAAGTATTCGAAGGCATCGCTATCGCTCGCGCGAACTGCAGTGTCGAGCGTGTTTTGGGCTGAAAGCACAATGATCGGAAGGTCAGCTGCCAATCGCTTCGCCTGCTCCAGGGTTGCCAGCCCATCCCCATCTTCCAGCATGACATCCGTTAGCATAACTTGATAGCGATTTTGGGAGAGGAGCCGATCTCGTTCCGCGATTCGCGTACACCGATCAATCGAATAGCCTTCATCCTCAAGCGCTTCGACGATCACCGTCGCGATCGCGCTGTCATCTTCAACTAGAAGTATGCTTGCGCTCATCGCGTTTTCGCCTCGCTTGCGATCTGGAGATGAAGTCGGAAATTGGTTCTGCCGGTTCGACTGTCGCGGTCATGACTTATCCGCCCACCCATGTCCCTGACCAGCTTTCGCACCAGGGCAAGGCCCAGACCCTGACCAGACTTTTTAGACGATACAAAGGGCTCGAAAACATGCTCCCGGACCGATTCCTCAATGCCTGGCCCGTTATCGCTAACGAGGATTTCGATCGGCAAGCGAACGGCCCGGCCGAGGCGTATTGCGCTAAACGCCAAGCCGCTCACGAACCGGGTCCGCAAGGTAACTTGGGGCGCAGCTTCGTCTTGAACAGCATCCCGGGCGTTTGAAACAAGATTGATCAAGACCTGCTCAAGTGCATCGCGGTTGGCGAGCACTGCTGGCAACGATGGATCGAATTCTTCGGTGAACTCGATACCGGGAGCACCAGCTGCACGCACGGTTGCAATAGCAGACCGGATCGCCTCATGCGGATTGCATGGCTCCACAGGATCTCTTTGTTGGCTGCCCAATTCCTGCATCCGATCAATCAGGCGTGCGATGCGATCCACTTCATCAGTGATCATCCGCGCAAGCTTCTTGTCCTTGTGGGGAAGCTTGCGTGCCGCAAGTTGGCCAGCACCGCGGATCGCGGCTAGGGGATTCTTGATTTCGTGCGCCAGGATGGACGGTGCGCCGAAGCTCGAACCGCTCTGCTCTTCATTTACTGCATCATCATGTCCGGCATCAGACAGGGTCACTACGCGCCAACCTGGATGGTTCGCGAGCGGAGACACCGTCAGATTCACCCGACGTTCTGTATGATCGATGCTTAATCCCACATCACGGGCCACAACTGCGGCTTCGCTCGACAAAACTCGATCTTCGATCCGTTTGTCCAGCAACTGCGCAACTGCGAACGCATGCTTGCCAATCATCCGCTTGGCACTTCGCCCGAGCAGGTTCTCAGCTGCATGGTTGGCTTCCACTATTCGCGCTTCTGGATCGACCAGCAACATCGCGAACACAAGCCCGCCAATCTGTGCGTCCGCATCAGGATGCTCGCCAGAGTCTGGCCGCATTTGTGCCACCTGGCGTCCCTCAGTCACGATCACAGACCACTTATGCTGCGCGACGTCGCAGGAAGGGATCGTAGAAGCGCTCTATCTCGCCCAGGACCTGATCGGGATCATCGATAAAGTTGACGTAGTTTCGGAATTCAGCCGAGCCATGCATCCCCTTTGTGTACCACCCAAGATGTTTGCGGGCGATCTTGGTCCCAACCTCGCGTCCATAGTGGTCAAGCATGCGCTCGTAGTGCTCGACAAGCGTTTCGTATTGCTCCCCAAAGCTCGGCGATTCGAGTCTTTCGCCGGTCCTCCACCAGTGCATGACCTGACCGAGTAGCCACGGTTTGCCATAGGCACCGCGTCCAATCATCAAACCATCTGCGCCCGACTGTTCGAGTGCCTTCGCGGCGTCGTCGATGCCGCAAATGTCACCATTGACGATAACCGGTATCGAAACCGCTTCTTTGACCTTACGGATAAACGCCCAGTCGGCGTCTCCCTTGTACATCTGATTGCGGGTACGCCCATGCACCGTGATCATCTTGACGCCCAAGTCTTCCGCAACCCGGGCCATATCCGGCGCGTTGAGGCTGGCATGATCCCAGCCCATGCGCATCTTCACGGTTACTGGTACACCAACCGCCTTTACCGTCGCTTCCATCAACTTGGTTGCGAGCGGTACTTCGCGCATCAGCGCGCTGCCTGCCAATTGCCCGACGACCTTGCGCACGGGACAGCCAAAGTTGATATCGATAATGGCAGCACCATTGCCTTCTTGCAGCTTGGCCGCTTCTCCCATGCTTTTCGGATCACAGCCTACCAACTGCATCGAAACCGGCTCTTCGATCGGGTCCCACTCTGCCTTTTGCACCGACTGCCGCGTCTCTCGGATTGCCGCTTCGCTCGCGATCATTTCTGTTACATTCAATCCAGAGCCATAGCGCCGGACAAGCGTGCGAAACGGCATGTCGGTCACACCCGTCATTGGAGCGAGCAAAACCGGACAATTGACCTGCACAGGGCCGATTTGGATCGGCTTGAGTGCCGGAGGGGATAGCTCTTTTGTCATGAATGAAATGAATGCCTAAATAATGGGCAGCGCATAGTGGATTGCGCAAATTCCGTCCAGTCCCTAAGCGCCAGAGCACCAATGTCGAGCAACCTCCCACCTTTTGCATCCGTTGTGGTCGCGGCCGGAAAGGGCCTCCGGGTTGGGGGCGAAACTCCGAAACAATACCGTGATTGGCGGGGCAAACCCCTGGTAAGGCACTCGATAGAGAGCCTTGCCAATGCTGGCGCAAATCCAATGGTCGTGGTTGTCACTCCTGGCACAGTTGAGATCGCCGAGGCTTCCTTGGAAGGTTTGCGTGGGATAACCTTCGTCGAGGGCGGTGATACGAGACAGGAGTCGGTGTTCAACGGCTTGCTCGCGCTCGAAAAAGCAGCGCCTGAGCGGGTTCTGATCCAAGATGCCGCCCGCCCCGACCTCCCACAAGAAGTCGTTGCCCGGTTGGTAGAAGCTTTGGAGCAGCACGAAGGGGCGATACCGGTGCTGCCCGTCGTGGATAGCTTGGCGATTGCTCAAGAAAACGGCATGATGGGCGGATCTGCTGACCGCGAAAGCTTAAAGCGGGTCCAGACACCGCAAGCATTCCGATACGCAGATATACTGACAGCGCACAAAAAATGGGCAGGTGCAAAGATAGCTGGAGACGATGCGCAGGTTCTTGCTCAAAATGGAGGCACTATCGCGCTTGTTGCAGGCGATGAAAGGTTGAAGAAGGTCACATTTGCAGAGGATTTTGAAGTGCCCGCAGTAGTGCCGTTCAGGGTTGGTCAGGGTTTCGATGTCCATCGTCTGGTGGACGGAGAAGAACTGTGGCTATGCGGCATGAAAATTGAGCATGAAAAGGGGCTGGCAGGCCACAGCGACGCCGATGTCGCGCTGCACGCAATTACTGACGCCATTTTGGGCGCAATCGGGGATGGAGACATCGGAACGCATTTTCCCCCCAGTGATCCACAATGGAAAGGTGCGCGCTCTGATCGGTTTTTGCGCCATGCAATCAGGCTCGCAAAAGAGGCTGGCTATTCTTTGAGCAACCTTGATGTCACTATCATCTGCGAAGCGCCAAAGATCGGACCACATCGTGATGCGATGAGAGCAAGCGTAAGTGAAATGACCGGTGCTTCGATCAACGATATCAGCATCAAAGCCACGACGACGGAACGGCTTGGATTCACCGGCCGCGAGGAGGGAGTCGCAGCGCAGGCAATTGTCGGACTTGCGGGAGCGAATGGATGACTGAAGGTGTATTGCCGGATGAGTTGAACGAATTGGCAAGCCGCGTTGTCGCACAGAACATCGCTGCCGGTCGCACCATTGCTCTCGCTGAAAGCTGTACAGGCGGCCTCGTTGCGGCAGCGATAACTGAGATTCCGGGGTCCTCTGAGGTCCTTGACCGTGGTTTTGTTACCTATTCCAATGAATCCAAGATGGAGGCGCTCGATGTCGCTCAGGACATCATCGAGACTTTCGGCGCTGTTTCGATCGCTTGCGTGTGGGCCATGGCGCAGGGTGCTCTGGCCAAATCCAACGCCGACGTCGCCATTGCGATTAGCGGTGTAGCCGGTCCTGGTGGCGGAACGGATCTGAAACCGGTTGGGACTGTGGTATTTGCTCGAGCAATCCGCAACTCTGACGGAGAACCCGAAGGCGAGCTAAAGCACTTTGGCGGAAAGAGCCGGGCTGAAATTCGGCATCAAGCTACGGTTTGTGCGCTGGAGCTCTTGCTGCCGTAAAGGTCCGCTGCGCGCTGTTCGAACGCTTCAACCATGCGCCTAAATGCACGGTCAAAATACTGCCCAGCAAGCGCTTCGAACACTCTGTTCTTAAAGGTGAAATCGACACAGAAGTGTATCTCGCATCCACCATCATCGGTCGGATGAAACGTCCACGTGTTGTCGAGATCCTTAAGGGGGCCATCGATATAGTGGACATCAATCTCTTTTGGGCGATTTTTCGACACGCGCGAGGTAAAGCTTTCGCGCAGGCTTTTGAAGCCGACCACCATGTCGGCAACCATCTCTGTCTCACTGTCAGACCGGACACGGGTGGCGACGACCCAAGGCAGAAACTCCCGATATCGCGCGACATCGGCGACAAGGTCGAACATCTGATCGGCACTGTAAGGGAGCCGACGGGTTTCCCGAATACCGGGCATCAGCCCGCTGCCTTCGCTCTCTGCTTTGCGAGCTTTGCTTCACGTGCGGTCCGCATTTCGGCAAAATCTTCCCCGGCATGGTAGCTTGACCGGGTAAGCGGACTGGAAGCCACCTGTAAAAATCCTTTCGCTCGCGCGATCGACCCGTAGGCATCAAATGCCTTTGGAGTGACGAATTCCTCAACCGAAGCATGCTTTGGAGTGGGCTGAAGATATTGGCCCATGGTGATGAAATCCACGTCCGCGCTGCGCATGTCATCCATAACCTGGTGCACTTCGAGGCGCTGCTCACCCAGACCCAGCATGATCCCGGATTTTGTGAAGATCATCGGGTCATGCGCCTTCACTTCCTCCAGCAAACGCAGCGAAGCGTAGTAACGGGCGCCTGGCCGAATGGTCGGATATAATCTTGGTACTGTTTCAAGGTTATGATTGTAAACATCTGGCCCTGCTTCACAAATCGCCTCAACAGCAGACCGCATTTTTCCTCGGAAGTCGGGGGTGAGGATCTCAATTGTAGTGTCGGGCGTCGTCCGGCGCAGCGCTTCAATCACTTTCACAAATTGCCCTGCTCCGCCATCTGGCAGGTCATCACGGTCAACGCTTGTGATGACGATGTGCTCCAACCCCATCTTTGCTGCCGCGACTGCGGTATGCTCAGGTTCCAGCGGATCGACAGCACGCGGCATGCCAGTTTTGACATTGCAGAATGCACAAGCACGCGTGCAAACATCGCCCAAGATCATCACCGTGGCGTGCTTCTTGGTCCAGCACTCTCCGATATTGGGGCAAGCCGCCTCCTCACACACTGTGTTGAGGTTGAGTTCCCGCATCAGTTTGCGCGTTTCATTATACCCTTCGCTCACCGGCGCACGGACACGGATCCAATCCGGCTTGCGCTGCCTCTTGGGACGCTTCTGGCTATCAAACGTGTTGGAGAGATCGTTCATGTCTTCCATCTAAGCCCGGCCCGCAATTCCCGCAACCTCGCCAAATGGTGCAATCGGAAGTGGGGAACAAATAGTCCGCAAGACCTTTTGCTTTTCATGCAACAAAGTCATTATCCTGGCGATGCCTATGCTTGAATCTGCAATTCAGACTTTCACCTCTCCCGTCGTTCTATTCTTTGTCCTCGGCTTCATCGCGGCCTTTGCGCGGTCGGACCTCGCCATCCCAGAAGCAATTGCAAAAGGGATGTCGCTATATCTCATGGCGGCGATCGGCCTGAAAGGCGGCGTTGCGGTTTCAAAGTCTGGAATCGACGGCACGATCCTCGCTGCACTCGCAGCAGGGATCGCAGCGAGCTTCCTCATTCCATTCATGGCTCATGCGGTCCTGAAGGGGTTTGGAAAACTGGATCGTCTTAATGCTGGCGCGGTCGCCGCGCATTATGGCTCTGTCAGCGTGGTGACATTCGTGACCGCAGTCGAAATTCTCGAAGCGCAAGGAAAACCTCCCGGCGGCTATATGGTGGCCGTAATGGCTGCGATGGAAACGCCAGCGATCCTAACCGGTCTGCTGCTCGCCAGGGGCATGGGCTCGAAAGATGGTCAAAAGACCGGTGATCTGCTCCATGAAGTGTTCTTCAACGCGTCTGTCGTGCTGCTGCTCGGCGCATTCGCAATCGGAATAATTGCTGGCGAAGACGGCTTTAGCGAAGTCACGCCATTCTTCGAAGCCGGTTTCAAAGGTGTTTTGTGTATCTTCCTGCTTGATATGGGCCTGATCGCGGCTCGCAGATTGATTGATGCGCGCTCGATGACATTCCGACTCGTGCTCATCGCACTGTTCTTGCCTTTGATTAATGGTGTGATCGGTACCGCTCTAGGGGCCGGGATCGGGCTTGATGTCGGATCGGCAGCGGCTTTGGGTGTCCTGTGCGCCAGCGCCAGCTACATCGCTGTGCCAGCAGCAATGCGTCTCGCACTTCCGGAGGCCGATGCGGGGATTTATCTTACTATGTCGCTTTCAGTCACCTTTCCTTTCAACATTCTGATCAATATCGGCTTGATCAGCATGCTTGCAACCGCATTGATTGGTCCAGGAGCACCCACGCCGTGATCGAAACAGTGACCCGAAAACGGATAGAAATCCTCACTGATACCGCTTTGCTAAAGCGCGTGACCAAAGCCATTGATGAAGTCGGCATTACTGGCTGGACCGTAACCCCGGTGAGCTCTGGCAAAGGGCGCGACGGACGCTGGCGCGAAGAGCGTGTTATGGGCACCGATAAGGTGTTCGTTCTCACTATAGCTGCGGAAGACAAGGCTCAAAAGCTTGCCGAAGACCTGGCTCCCGTGCTTACCAAGTTCGGATTTATCTTCTCGATGTGGGATGTCGAGGTGATCAGGGGAGAACGCTTCTAGCAAGCAGCGCCTCCTGACATACGTGGGAGGTCTGGGATGCCAGAATATGCCGAGTTGCTGAAAGGCTATCAGCGGTTTCGCAAGGAGACGTATCCGCGTCAGCGCGATCGGTTTGAACAGACTATAGCAGAAGGCCAGCATCCAAAGCTGATGATCATCGGCTGTTCCGACAGCCGCGTTGATCCAGCACAGATATTCGATGTCGATCCGGGTGATATCTTCGTTGTCCGCAATGTCGCCGCCTTGGTGCCCCCATTCGAGACGACGCCTGGCTTTCACGGAGTTTCTGCTGCGGTCGAATTCGCCGTTCAGATGCTAGAGGTCAAACAGATCGTGGTTATGGGCCATGGCCGTTGTGGTGGCTGCCAGGCTGCTCTTTCTCAGGACCTTCAGGCAAAGAAACCTGGGCAAGGTGCGTTTGTCGCGAACTGGATTGGCCTGCTCGATGAAGCGAGAAAACCCGTTGCCATGAAGCATGGTACCACGGGACGTAAGGCTGAACTGGCAATGGAGTTTGCAGCCATCAGACAGAGCCTCGCCAATTTGCGGACATTCCCCTGGGTGGCTGAAAAGGAAAACTGCGGCACGTTAAAGCTTCGCGGAGCTCACTTTTCGATAAGGGAAGGTGTGCTGTATTCGCTGGACGAGGACACCGGGGAATTCCTGCCAGAGGACTAAGTCATGTGCCCGAGATCTTACAATAAGCGCTTGCGCCCTCCCCTTTGCCCCCCCATTCAATCATGATGTCCGACATTGTCCTTAAGAACATCGCGCTGCTAATCGACGCAGACAACACAACGCCTGACGGGATCGATCCAGTGCTCACGGTTATGGCCGAACTTGGACAGGTCAACATCAGGCGAGCTTACGGCAATTTTGCGAAAGACAATCTGTCGCGCTGGGACAAAATCACCAACAAGTTTGGCATCCGGCCGCAGCAGCAATTCGATGTCTCGAAAGGCAAGAACGCCACCGATATGGCGATGACGATCGATGCGATCGACCTCCTTTACCAAGGCAAGGTAGACGGCTTTGGCATCATGACATCGGACAGCGATTTCACCCCGCTGGTTACGAGGCTGCGTCAGGACGGCATCGTTGTTTACGGTTTTGGAGAGTCGAAAACCCCGCAAGCGTTCAAATCAGTCTGCACTCGCTTCATCGACATCAAGCAATTGATCGCGAACTATGCGGCAGACAGGCCGGGCCATGACAAGTCTAAAGTTTCGAAGGCGACTGGCGCAGTCGACGAAGAACTGACCGAACTGATCACCGCCGCGTATTCAGAAGCGAAACGTGACGAGAAAGGCTTTACACAGCTCTCTCAACTTGGCCAGATTGCCGGAAACCGCTCGAGCTTCGACGTGCGCAATTATGGCTTCAAGAGCCTCAACGACCTTTTCGATTCCCTCGATAATTTCACCGTCGAACGCCGCGAAGACAAGCAAGTCTGGGTGAAGCGGTTACGTTAACAAAGAAGGGCGCCCAGATTGCCCGGACGCCCTTTCTGAAGCCAGCTTTATGGGCCTTACGCGCCCGCCAATGGGGTCGACGAGGAACCTTCCATCATATCATCGATATAAACGCTCCACAGGAGCGCGATCGGCTTACGGTCCCCTTCGATGCCGTCAAAGGTCGCTTTCGCTTCAACCAGCTTCCCTTGTTCAACCTGAGCAATACCAAGACGTGTGGCGGCAACTCCCGCATCGACACCCGGCATCCCGAGTGCCTTCTGGTAAAGTTCGGCGGCCGCTTCATAGTCAGCATAGCCCAGCATCAAGTCGGCAATATTCATAACGAGGCGCGCTGTTGCATCGGATGCCATCGCGTCTTGTTTAAGCAAGGGAAGTTCGCTGCGGTCTTCCTGGATTTTCGCGTTCGCGGCCGAAAGCGAATCTGCAGCATAGATTTCATCTCTGCTGAGAAGCCCTGTTGCGTAACCTTCTTCAATGACTTCTTTCACTTCAAGCGGAAGATCGACCGGACCGGCAGCTTCGACATAATCGAGATACTCGCCGCCGTATTGCATCCCTCCCACCTTGCGGCTGAGGCGTAGAAGGTCGAGCAGATCTTCGCCTTCATAATCACCCATATTGCGGTAGATATTCACGGCCTCACGCCAGTTGGTTTCGTTGGCATAGTCGCTCACCCATCCGGCTGTGAACGTGTAGACTTCAGGACGGATTTCGTTGTTGTAGGCGCTAGAAAAGCCAAACTTGTACCAACTCTCATCCACGGTCGCACCAGAGGCTTTTTGGCTATCAATGGCTGCCTGCAGGCGCGCGTAGCCACCTTTATAGTCGCCACGGTCGATGAAGATATTCGCCATATTGATCTGAAGATCGGCTGTGGTCAGTCCGCTGCCAGCGTACCCCAGATCGATTGCTTTCTGGAGGTACTGTTCTGCTTTCGTGTAATCTTCAACATTGTTGGCCAGCTGATAGGCGGCAAAATTGAAGGTCGGGCGATTTTCAGCGCCCAGCCGTTCGGTGCCAAGCATCATTTCTACACCCTGGAATTGCAGAGCGAAGTCTTTGGTCCGTCCACCAATCCGATTCATAAGGTCACCGGTTCGGAAGCGCTCGTCATCCGATTCCGAGATGCCAGCCAGCGCAACCAGTTCAGGCTTCAGGGCGGCCAGATCAGCTCCCTCTTCCTGGCTCTTCGTAGCGATTTCATTATATGCTGTGCCATACTCTTTCGACAAATCCTCCTTCTGCGCATAGGCAGCTTCGGGGAACGCGACGGCACCGACTACAGCGGTGCCAGTCGCAAGAGCAAGTGCAAGGGCGAGGTGCGATCCAGCCTTGCGCGCAGTGAAAATCCGCATGTGTTATCCTCCTGGATGGGTTGAAATGGCGCGTTTGATCGCGCGTCTTGATTCATATCTGGCCGCGCAATGAACGCGGCTCGTCAGATTTGCAATTCTTGATAGGCGAAACGGGCTGAATGAGCATTGAATGGTATCTCAACGACGCTTCTGCACAGCCGCGAACGGGATAAATGCACAAGTGTGGAAAAAGACGCCTCTGATCGGGTTTTGTTCTCGTATTGCATGGTGGAACCGGCATCCAATCCCTAAGTTGCAAACAGTCAAACATCACACCAGAACACCAGAAGTGGCCATCCATTGAGCGACGACAGCGAAACTCTGCCCCCTCCATCCTCTCCTAGCGATTTCGCCAAAGTCGATATCGTCGACGAGATGAAAACAAGCTATCTCGATTACGCAATGAGCGTGATCGTGTCGCGCGCGCTTCCTGATGTTCGTGACGGTCTAAAGCCTGTCCATCGGCGTATTCTGTTTGCCAGCAAACAAGGGAATTTCATCGCCGGCCGCCCGTACGTGAAAAGCGCCAAGATCGTTGGCGACGTGATGGGCGATTATCACCCGCACGGAGATAGCGCGATCTACGACGCGCTGGCGAGGATGACGCAAGACTGGTCGTTGCGTGTTCCCTTGATCGATGGTCAAGGGAATTTCGGATCAATGGACCCGGATCCTCCGGCTTCTATGCGATATACCGAAGCGCGCCTTGGGCGCGTTGCGAACACGTTGCTTGATGATCTCGACAAGGACACTGTTGATTTCGTCGACAATTATGATGGTCGCATTCAAGAGCCATCCGTTCTTCCCGCCCGCTTTCCCAACCTTCTTGTCAATGGCGCGGGTGGGATCGCGGTGGGCATGGCAACCAACATCCCGCCGCACAATCTCGGCGAAGTCATCGACGGCTGCATTGCCTTTATTGAGAACCCTGGGATCACATCCGAGGAACTGATTGAGTACATTCCGGGACCGGACTTCCCCACGGCACCGCTTATACTTGGCCAGTCAGGTGCACGGTCTGCTTATACCGAGGGTCGCGGCTCGATCCTGATGCGCGCACGGCACGAGATCGAGGATAAGGCAGGGGATCGTCAATCAATTGTCTTCACTTCAATTCCCTATCAAGTCGGCAAATCCGGCCTTGTCGAAAAGATTGCAGATGCGGCCAAGGATAAACGCATTGAGGGCATCTCCGATATTCGTGACGAGAGTTCGCGTGAAGGCGTGCGCGTAGTCGTCGATCTCAAACGCGATGCCTCAGCCGATGTCGTTCTCAATCAGATCTGGCGCTATACGCCGGCACAGGCCAGCTTCCCAGCAAACATGCTGGCAATCCGTGGCGGACGCCCGGAAACGCTGACCCTCCGCGACATCATCCAGTCGTTCATCGGGTTCCGTGAAGAGGTTATTACCCGGCGTACCAAGTATGAGTTGAACAAGGTCCGCGAACGCGCGCACACTTTGCTTGGGCTGGTGGTCGCCGTTTCGAACCTCGATGAGGTGGTGGCAATGATCCGCGGCGCCTCCAACCCGGCAGAGGCCCGTGCCCGCCTTCTGGCGAAAGAATGGCCGATTGGCGATATTGCGCAGTACATTCAATTGGTCGAAGCGATCGAGCCGACTGCGGACCAGGAAGGTGGCACATACCAGCTTTCCGAACGCCAGGTTAAGGCAATTCTTGAGCTTCGCTTGCATCGCCTGACGGCTTTGGGTCGCGATGAAATTGGCGAAGAGCTGAAAGAGCTTTCAATCAAGATTGAGGAATTCCTGTCCATCCTGGCTGATCGCGTGAAGCTCTATGGAGTCATGCGCGAAGAACTTGAAGAGATTCGCGCCACCTATGCAACACCGCGCGTGTCTGAGATTGCCCCGGCTTGGGACGGGCTAGACGATGAGGACCTGATTGAGCGTGACGATATGGTCGTCACCGTGACTCTCGATGGATACATCAAACGCACCCCGCTTTCGACCTTCAGATCACAGAATCGTGGTGGCAAGGGCCGCGCAGGAATGTCGACAAAGGATGAAGACGCAATTGCGGAAATGTTCATCACCTCGACGCACAATCCCGTGCTGTTTTTCTCAACTGCTGGCAAAGTCTATCGCATGAAGGTCTGGAAGTTGCCCGAGGGTGGACCAACCACTCGGGGCAGGCCGATCATCAATATGCTTCCCGCCCTTGATGAGGGCGAGACGATCCGCACCGTTCTTCCCCTCCCCGAGGATGAGGAAAGCTGGGGTGAGTTGTCAGTGGTGTTTGCGACGGCAAAGGGAAGCGTGCGGCGCAACAGCATGGACGCGTTCTCAAACATCCCTTCGAATGGCAAATTTGCGATGAGGTTCGCCGACGAGAGTGACGATAAGCTGATCGGTGTTGCGCTCCTTGATTCTACCGACGACGTTCTTCTCGCCTCGCGAATGGGCAAGGCGATCCGCTTTGCAGGTGAAGACGTGCGCGAATTCACGTCACGGACATCGACGGGCGTACGTGGGATGAACTTGAAAGAAGGCGATGAAGTCGTCTCACTTTCAATCCTGGGGGCGACAGGCACCACCCCGGAGGAGCGCGAACAATACCTCAAGTTCGCACCATGGAAGGGCGAAAAGGAAGGCGAACCGGACCTTACGCCCGAGCGCTTTGCCGAATTGGAAGACAAGCAGCAGTTCATCCTGACCGTTTGCGCCAATGGCTATGGTAAGGTGTCTTCCGCCTACGAATACCGCAGGATTGGTCGTGGCGGACAAGGCCTGGCGAATATCGACAATATCGAACGCAATGGCCCGGTCGTCGCTAGCTTCCCAGTGCGATCAGGCGAACAGCTTATGCTGGTCACCG
>JBCAXQ010000025.1:0-19342 GCA_038534015.1 Pseudomonadota bacterium
GGAGAATTGAGAACCCGCTCATGCTGAGCCTGTCGAAGTATGAGCGTGCGGCCTAGCCCGCCCTTCGACAAGCTCAGGACGAGCGTTCTTGCTAGAGCTTGCGATACCGTGGATGCCCGCCATTTTTGATCCGGAAAGTGGGCAGCGGGAATTCTGGATCGGGATCAAACATCGGCTGTTTCGCCAGAGGGCTTTTCCAATCGAGGATGTAGGTCCGTGCTGAAATGCGCCATTCAGACCTCTTCTGTGCATCTCGCTTCTCCCATTCATCGAGATAGCGCCCCCCGATCAGGTCGCCAGCAATTGTACCATCATCCTGCCAGCGACCTCCGCCAAAAACTCCGTAGCACTCACTGCTGGCACTTATCGGTGAGTGGAATTCAATCAGCGGAGCCGAAAGCATATGCCAGCGCCGCGCCAGATTGCGTTCGGTCTCCATCACTACCGGAAGGAAATCTTCTACGGGCCCGGTGAAGAACCCATATTCGATATGCGCGTCGGGCCAGTAACATCCCGCCTGCCCCTCCCCATCGAGCCAGTCGAGGGTACGCGAATAACGCTGGATGACGTCACTTATTGCCTGCTTGTCCAACAATTGCTGCAACGCCGGTTCCATCGGCCACTCCTCCCCAATCCGCCAATTGTGCCCTCGCAGTATCGGGGCGAAGAACCCGGCAAAGCCATAGGCAAAATCGGGAGGGGAAAATGGCCACAGCCGCCAATGACGATCTGAACATCAACCTGTTCGATCCTGAATTGCAGCAATGCCCATACGATGCTTACCAGGCGCTGCGCGATGATGCCCCGGTCTACAACATCCCGGGTACGGATATGTATGTGGTGTCGCGCTACGAGCATGTACGCGAAGTGTTGCTGGACCCGCACCGGTTTCCCAGTTCGTCAGCCGACACACCGTTCCGGGCGAGTGCCGGCAATATCGAGCGCGGCAAACAGGTCGCTGCACGGTTCGAAGAAAAAGGCTGGCTTCCTGCCCCCACGCTGAATGGCCGCGATGATCCCAACCACAAGCAGATGCGCGCGATGTTCAACCAGGCGTTCAAGCCATCGAAGATCAAGGAGATTGACCCACAGGTTGAAAGCCTCGCCTACGATCTCATCGACGGCTTTGCCGACGACGGGCACTGCGAGTGGGTCAAACAGTTCTGCGTTCCGCTGCCGTTGTTCATTATCGGCGAGCAGATGGGCGCGAAACGCGAGGATATGTGGCGGATCAAGCGCTGGACGGATGCATTCTTCCAGCGCATCTCGCTGATGCTTCCTGAAGACCAGCATATGGAGATGGTCGACCGCGAAATCGAAGCGCAGAATTACTTTCAGCCTATCTTCGAGCGCTTGCGTGAACACCCCGATGACAGCCTCATCAGCGTCCTCGTCAACACCGTGATCGAAGAATGGGGCCGACCGCTGACTGACAACGAACTGCACGCCGAGATGATGGCAGATACTTTCGTTGGTGGGAGCGAGACAACCACCAATGCGCTCGCTGCAGGGATGAAACTGTTGATCGAAAACAAGGACGTTTGGCAGCAGCTGAAGTCCGATCCGGACAGGTATATGAAGACCTTTGTCGAAGAGGTTGTGCGACTGGAATCGCCGGTACAATCTCTCATGCGGTTCGTGAAGGATGACACCGAACTGGCCGGTGTCACGATCCCGGCCGGCGCGATGATCAACATCCGCTTCGCCGCTGCCAATCGCGATGAACGTGCGTTTGAATGCCCCGAAAAACTTGATCTCGACCGGCCCAAAGCCGGAGCGCATATGGGCTTTGGCTCAGGAACGCATCACTGTCTCGGCGCACCACTGGCACGCCGCGAATTGATCTGGGGCTTCACTGCCGTGGTCGACCGGTTCGAGGATATGTGGTTCGCAGATGGCAAGAACGACTTCACCTATCACCCGCACTTCCTGCTCCGCAGCTTGAAGGAACTGCATATCGAATTTGACGCGAAGAATGGCTAAGTGTTGGCCCGCGCTGCTGTGCGCCCCGCAATGTATCCAAAGGTGAGCGCCGGGCCGAGCGTCCCGCCAGCGCCTGCATAAATCCCTCCGGTGGGACAAGCGATGGCATTGCCCGCGCCGTACAGTCCTGCAATCGGTTCGCCATCATGGCCGAGGATGCGCGCCTGACCGTCAGTCCGCGCGCCGCCATTGGTGCCAAGCAATCCCATGCGAATTTCGACCGCATAGAACGGAGGGCGCGCGACTTTGCCGAGCGTGACCGCTGTGCCCTCGCGCGTCCGGTCGCCATAGAAATGATCGTAGGCGCTTGTGCCTCGGTCGAAGTCAGGATCGCGGCCCGCGTCGCAATGCAGATTGAAACGCGCGATGGTTTGGGCGAGCCGGTCAGCCGGAATCTCCAACATGCCAGCCAATTCCTCAAGTGTGTCTGCGCGGGTCACCCAGTCGGGAACAGGCTGACCGGGCAGGCGCGGGCCTATCGGATAGCGATCAACGAAATTCTCATCGAACACCAGCCATGCTGGCAGATTGGGGTAGTCGTAACTCTGCGGATCAAATTGGTGAAAAGCCCCGGCAAGCGCAGAGTAGTTCGCCGCCTCGTTGCAGAACCGCTCGCCTTTGCGATTGACCATAAGCGAATGCGGGACGGTCCGTTCGATCAGAACAGGCGCGGCGCGCGGCTCCCCTCCAGCCCAGGGATTGTCGGGAATGACCAATGTCGGCGCCCACCAGGCCTGGGTCATATTGCCTAGCTTTGCACCGCTTTCCATGGCCAGGGCCAAACCATCCCCCTGTGCTGTCGGCGGGCTGGCAGGCGCGTCCATCGGGCCGCGCAGGAATGTCTGCCGCTTGTCATCGTCCCACTCAAAGCCGCCGGTGGTTATGATGACGCCATTGCGGGCGGTCAGTGTAAACACTTGCCCGGCTTGCTCGGCTTCAATGCCGACAATCCGGTCTCCATCCTTCACCAGCCGTTTGGTTGTCACGCCCAGCACAGGCTCGATTTTGCGATCCAGGCACGCCTTGAGCAGTCGCGCCACCATCGCCTGCCCAAAACCGCGTTCGTTGTTCGCCATGCGGCGCTGCAATTCTTGCGGTGGCACAACTCCGCTCCCCCCACCAAGCGGGGTTTCGCGCAGCATCATCGGCTTGGGCTCTTCAATCGCGGTAATGCGATCGGCCCAGTCCCCCAGTTCGCCCAACGCAAACAGATCGTGGTCAAGTGCGCGCCCACCTTCGGGCTTGGCCCCCGGTCGGTCGAGATAGTAGTCGGGGTATCCTTCGAGCAGTGCAACCTTAAGCGCTCCTGCGCCCTCGAGAAACGCCAGAGCTTCTGGGCCGGAATCGACGAAGGCCTCGAGCGTTTCATCGACGAGGTCGCCGTGTTCGAGCGCACGGAAATAGGCCAACGCCTCCTCGCGGCTGTCGCTCATACCCGCGGCGCGTTGACGCGGATTGTCGGGCACCCAGATGACCCCGCCGGAGATTGCTCCGGTTCCCCCGACCCGGTCGAACCGCTCGATCAACGCAACGCTCGCCCCCGCCTCGTGCGCCGCCAATGCGGCAGTCATGCCCGCAGGTCCGCAGCCAAGGATGATGATGTCAGTCTCGCTCATGGTCGGCATAAGGACCGAGGTGCGAACAGCCGACAATGCGCACTTTTGGCAAGGTGCGCTCGGGGCCGCGCGACGCTAGGCACGCACCAAAGGGAGACATGCCATGAAACTCGAAGGAAAAGTCGCAGCCATCACCGGGGGCACTGCAGGGCTTGGGCGCGGAATTGCAGAGGCATTCATGGCCGAAGGGGCCAAGGTCGCTCTGTTCGCCCGAAATCCCGAAAAGGGTGCGCGGGTTATCGAAGAACTGCGCGTCAATCGCCAAGGCGCCGACCGCGCGATCTTTGTCGCAGGCGATGTCATGAACCAGGCCGATGTCGAAGGCTTCATCGACAAGACCATCGAAGAATTCGGTACGCTCGACATCCTCGTCAACAATGCCGGGGGCGCGGGCGACCTTCAGCCGATGGTCGATCTGTCCGACGAGGCATTCGACGAGGCGATGAAGTGGAACGTCTATTCCACCTTTTGGGCGACCCGCCGCGCGCTGCCGGAAATGCTCAAGAAGGGTGATGGCCGGGTGATCAACATGTCATCGATGGAAGGCAAGCACGGCAAGCCCGTCTTCACGGCCTACACCGCTGCCAAGCATGCCGTGAACGGGATCACCAAATCGCTCGCGCGCGAAGTCGGTGAGGCAGGCGTGACGGTGAACTCAATCTGTCCCGGGCTGGTTGTGACTGACATCATCAAGAACAATGGCCCCGCAACAGCCAAGGCGATGGGCATGGAGTTCGACGAGATGATCAACATGTTTGCGCAGGAAGCGGCAATCAAACGCCCTAACACGGTCAAGGAGATCGCCGCTGTCGCCATGCTCCTCGCATCGCCAGAAGGCGCTGGCATCACCGGCGCGACGATCAGCGTCGACGGCGGAACGGCGCAGTATTGAGCGCAGCTTACCCGTCCTGCATATTCGCCATCGCAGCGCCTACAGAAGCCTCAATATCCTTTGCCTGAGGGTTGCCGCGCAAAGTAACCCCGCCATTGGGCTGCAGGTTCTCGCCGGTCACGAACGCAGCGTCGCTGCTGAGCCATAGGCAGGCATTGGCGACATCATCCGATGTGTTGAGCCGCCCCAACGGGTATTTCGGCATGAAGGCATCGACCAGACCGGGCACCTGGAAACTTTCGGACGTCATCGGGCTTTCGGTGAAGGCGGGCGAAACGCTGTTCGCCTTGATCCCCAAATGCCCGAAATCGTTCGCAACGCAGCGGATCATGGCCTCACCGGCGGTTTTGGTGCCAATGTAGGCAGCATGATTATTGATCAACGCCTTTGTCGTCGCGGAGGATAGCGAGATGATTGAGCCACCGGTCGGGTTTTGCTCGCTCATGACTTTTACGAAGGCCTGCAGGAAATGGTGCGTGCCCTTGAATTGCAGATCGCAAATTTGGTCCAACTGCTCCTCTGTCGTTTCAAGCAGGTTCGATAGCAGACCCCAGCCAGCGCAATTGATCGCTGCATCGACCCGACCCAATTCCGCTTTGGCCTTGTCGGCAAGCGCGTGGACATCGCCATGACTGGTAATGTCGCACAGTGCATAAGAACCGCCGATTTCCTCGGCGAGCTCCTTGAGCGGCTCTTCATTGCGGCCCGCCACCATCACTTTCGCGCCCTCGCTGGCGAACAGCTTTGCAATGACCTGACCCATATTGCCCGCGGTCGCTGCGCCCAGCACCACGGCATTCTTGCCTTCAAGCTGTCCCATCGTGATCTCCTCTCCTGGTGTGCCGTGGCTGCGCCTTATCTAGGCCGCCAAACAAAAAATCACCCTTCCCAAAAGTGTTCATTGTCCGCGCGCCCTCATCGCACGATAGCCGCAGCATATCGATCAGGAGAGAATTGGCATGTTCAAAGGAGCAATGGAGGATCGCCTGGCGATCCGCGAGCTGCACGAGGTCTATGGCGATGGAGTCGTGCGCTTCGATGCCGAAACATGGGGATCGGTCTGGGCCGAGGACGCTGACTGGGATTTCATGGGCATGAACCTGAAAGGCCGCGAAGCCATCGTGCAGACCTGGCTAGGCGCGATGTCGAACTTTGACGCTGTGAGCTTTTCCTGTGTGCCTGCTTCGATCGAAGTCGATGGCGACACAGCGACTTCTCGGGTCCAGACGCAGGAAGTGCTCAAGGGCAAGGACGGATCGACCCGGATGATCGGTGGCCTCTACACCGATAAACTGGAGAAACGCGACGGCGCATGGGTTTACACCAAACGCGCATTCCAGATTGTCGCCGAATACAACCCTGCCGAAGAGACAGCCTGATGGCGAAGATCGTGATTGCCGCACAAATCGACCTCGACCCGGCGCAGCGCGCAGAAGCGCTCGCCAGTGCCAAGCCACATATCGATGCTGCACTCGCTCAGGATGGCTGCATTGCCTATGACTGGAGCGCCGATGGCAATGATCCCGCCCGTGTGAACGTGTTTGAAGAGTGGGAAAGCGAGGAAGCCCTCGCCCATCATTTTGCCAACGCCGCCTATGCCGGAATGCGCGACCATATCGGCACGTTCGGCCTGACCGGCGCGGCGAGCAAGAAGTACCGCGTCGATGCAGAGAGCCCAGTCTACAACGCTGAAGGCGAGGCTACCGAGAAGTTCGAGTAGGGATATTTGCCTGACAAATCCTGCGACAATTCTTGGTGCTATCCTGGCCGGGGGTCAGGCCCGTCGCTTTGGCAGCGATAAAGCGCATGCTCTTGTCGATGGCGTCCGATTGATTGATCGGGTGGCCGACGCGCTGGGGTCGCAGACGACAGCGTTGATCGTCTGCGGGCGAGAGGAGCCAGGATTCGGCTGTACGCCCGACTTGCCCGAACCGGGACTGGGTCCGCTAGGAGGTCTCAATGCAGCGTTGGAATTCGCCACAGCCAAGGGGTTCACCCATGTGCTGAGCGCGGGGGTCGATGTGCCCAACCTGCCTGCAGACCTTGTGCAGCAGCTGGCTGGAAAGAATGCCGCCATTGCGCAGAGTCAGCCGGTGGTCGGGCTCTGGCCGGTCGCGCTTGCCGATGCACTGCAAGACTATATCAACGAAGGAGGCCGCGCGCTTTACGGGTTTGCCGATCATGTTCACGCTCGGCGGATCGCATTTGATCCGCCGTTACTTAATGTGAATGCTCCTTCGGACTTGCCCGATTAAAGCTTGAGCATTTGCTTCCCGCGGTTCTTCCCTGAGAACAGCCGCTGCAGTGTGTCGGGCGCGTTTTCGAAGCCCTCCTGGATGTCTTCCTGATAGTTCAGCGAGCCATCGCTCACGAACCCTTCCAGCCGTTTGCGGATGGCAGGAAACTCTGCCGCCCAATCGAGCACGATAAAGCCCGCCATGCTTGCTCTGCGGAAAATCAGATTGAAGTAATTGCCAGGACCAGTCGGCAGGCCACCCGATTCATATCGGCTGATCCCGCCGCAGATCACAACCCGGGCTGCCGTCGCAATGTTCGCCAGCATGTCGTCCAGGATTGTGCCGCCGACATTGTCGTAGATCACATCGACGCCGTGGGGACAGTGCTCTTTGATTTGCTGTTTGACGTCGCCCGCCTTGTAATCGATTGCGGCATCATAACCGGCTTCTTCGACCAGCCATTTGCACTTTTCGGGTCCTCCCGCGATCCCGACGGCGCGGCATCCGGCGATCTTGGCCAGCTGGCCCACAACCGACCCGGTCGCGCCAGCCGCGCCCGAAACCAGCACGGTGTCACCGGCCACCGGCTTGCCCACCTTGAACAATCCGCAATACGCCGTGAGGCCAGTCGTCCCGAGCACTGAAAGAACCGCTGTTGGAGACAAGGCGGTGTCGACTTTGGTTAGTCCTTCGCCATCGTGCACCAGATGTTCGGTCCAGCCAGTCGTACCGAACACCATATCACCAACAGCGAACTTCCCGCCATTGCTCGCAATCACTTCCGCGATCCCGCTGCCGCGCATCACATCGCCAATATTCATCGGCGCAACGTAGTCGGCAATGTTCTCCATCCAGCCCTTCTGCGCAGGATCGAAGCCGAGATAGTGCGTCTTGAGCAGCATTTCCCCTGGCTGCGGATCGGCCAGCTCCGTTTCGACCAGCTTGAAATCATCTTCAACAATACCGCGACCGCGCGGGTGTCCGTTCAATAGCCATTGGCGAGTGGTGGTCGGCATCATCAAGCTCCTGTTTCCAACCATCCTAATGCGCGAACCGTGCCCTTTGGCTCTACGGACAAAAGTGTCAGTCGCCGCCCTGCGTACCTGTGGTAGTTTCCTCACCAAGGAGAGAAATCATGGGTGTCGAGACTCACAAGACGTTTTGCCGGTTCTGCCACGCCAATTGTGCGATGCTGGTTGATATCGAGGATGGTGCGGTCAAGGCGGTGCGTGGCGACCCCGATGATCCCGAATATGGTGGCTACACCTGCATGAAGGGCCGCGAGCTTCCGGACTCACACAATGCCGGGCACCGCCTGGTCGAGAGTCTTGTGCGCGACGGGAACGGCGAATTCCAATCGACCCCTATGCCGCAGGCGCTTGGCCATATCTCCAGCGAATTGCGCCGTATCATCGACACTTACGGGCCGGACAGCGTCGCAGTCTTCATGGGATCCGGCGGTTACCAGAACAGCGCGGCATGGGCCGCATCCTACAGTTTCGCCCAGGCCGTCGGCTCGAAACACTTCTTCACAAGTGTCACCCTCGATCAGCCCGCCAAGGTTTTCACCACGGCACGATATGGCCGGTGGGAAGGCGGCGTGAACAACTTCTCCGATGCCGACGTCGCGCTGTTCATCGGCAACAATCCGATTGTTTCCCACTATGCGCCGGTCGGAGGCGTTCCTCCGTTCAGCCCGTCAAAGCGGATTCGCGATCGGCAAAAGGAAGGGCTGAAACTGATCGTTGCCGATCCGCGTCTGGCGGAAGTGGGCCAGCTGGCGGACATTTATCTGCCAGTGAAGCCGGGGGAAGATCCTGCGCTGCTCGCCGGGATGCTCAATGTGATCATTGAAGAGGAGCTTTATGATCGCAACTTTGTTTCCGCGCATGTGGACGGGTTCGAAGAGCTGAAATCGGCGGTCGCGGCCTTCCCGCCCGATATTGCAGCAGATCGGGCTGGAGTCGAAAAAGATCAACTGATCGCGGCCGCACGCATGTTTGCTGGCGGAACAAAGGGCTGCGCGGTGACCGGCACGGGCCCGGAAATGGCGGGCAATGGTACGCTGACCGAATATCTCGCGACTTGCCTCAACACCATCTGCGCGCGCTTCATTCAAGAAGGCGAGAAAGCCAGCGCACCGCGTGTGTTCACGACCCCACGCGCACCGACCCGCGCACAGGTCGCCGAGCCAGTGCCGATGTTTGGCGCCGAAGGCATGGCCAAATCGCGGTTCCGCAATCTCGGCCAGCTCGGCTTTGAAATGCCATGCAATGTGATGGCGGATGAAATCCTGACACCTGGCGAAGGCCAGATTCGCGCCTTGATTTCGGTCGGCGGAAACCCGGAAGTGGGCTTTCCCAATCAGCTCAAAATGCGCCGCGCACTGGATGATCTTGAGCTGTTTGTGCAGATCGATCCGTGGATGAGCGCCAGCGCCAAGCGCGCCGATGTGGTGCTCGCGCCCAAGCAATCGCTGGAGCGAGATGACATCACCAACCTTTCCGAATGGTGGCACGAGAAAGCCTATGCCCGCTACACTGAAGCGCTGGCTGATGCGCCCGGCGATGTGATCGATGAATATGAGATGTTTTGGCACCTGGCGAAGAACCTGGGCCTGACGCTTGAGCTTGCTGGCGGTCCGGTGCCGATGGATGGCGATACTCCGCCGCCCAAGCATGAATTTCTCGATCTGATGACCGAAGGCTGTCTCGTCCCGCCGAGCAAGGTGCGAGAAGATGCCCGCAAGGCTGGTGGCGCAGCAGTGGTCTATGATGACAAGGCCCCAATAGTGGGACCGGCCAACCCCGAAGACGAATACCGCTTCAATCTCGCAGCAGGTGCGATGCCAACCGAGATCGAGAAATACTCAGCCGATGCTGCGCGAGCAGCCGGGTTCGATTTCCGACTGATCTCGCGCCGGTCAAAACATCGCTTCAATTCAATTGGCCAACCGCTCGAAAAGCTGGGGCGCACGGTCACGACCAACCCGGCCTACATCCATCCTGACGATATGGACGCTCAAGGTCTGAAAGACGGCGACGTGATCGAAATCAGCAGCGCCCACGCCTCTATCCATGGCGTCGTGAAGGCCAGCGATCGGGTGCGAAAAGGCCTGATCTCGATGGCGCATGCCTTTGGCGATAGCGACGCAGGCAAGCACAATGTCCGCGAGATGGGTGGTTCGACAAACCGGCTTACCAGCGATGAGGTCGACTATGATTCGATCACCGGTCAGGCGTTGCAAAGCGCAATCCCGGTGCGGATCGAAGCAGCCTGATCTGACCACGAACTCTAAACAAAGGACTCTTCATGCCCGATAACCGGCGCTTCCTTCTCCAGCGTCGCCCCGATGGCGAGCCTTTGCCCGAAGACTTTGAGCTGATCACCGAGCCAACACCGGAGTTGGCCGACGGGCAATTCCTGATCCGCAATCACTACGCCTCGCTCGACCCGGCAATGCGCGGATGGATGGATGCGGGCGGAAATTATATGCCCCCGGTTCCCCTGGGCGCCTCCATGCGAGCGAGCACGATCGGCGTCGTCGAGGAAAGCCGCGCGGAGGGATTTGAGCCTGGCCAGTGGGTCATGGGTCTGAACGCACTCGAAGACTATTCCATCAGCGAAGTCGGCGGGTTCACTCAGCCGATTGATCCAAATCTTGTCCCAAGCGTGACAAACTATCTCTCGATATTCGGCGCGGTTGGAATGACAGCCTATTTCGGTTTCCTCGAAGTGTGCGAGCCCAAGGAAGGCGAGACGGTTCTGGTTTCCGGAGCAGCGGGCGCGGTCGGATCGCTCGTTGGACAACTGGCCAAGATCCATGGCTGTCGCGCAGTAGGCATTGCAGGCGGCCCTGAGAAATGCGCGAAACTCATCGAAAAGTACGGCTTCGACGCCGCGATCGATTACAAGGGAAAGGATGAGTCGGCCCTGACATCGGCTATCGCCGAAGCCGCGCCCGACGGCGTCGATGTGATCTTCGAGAATGTCGGCGGCGAAATCCTCGATGCGGGCCTCATGAACCTTAATCTCTATGCCCGCGTCGGTCTGTGCGGCTTGATCAGCGAATACAACACCGAGCCGCGCGGCGCGCGCAACATCTGGCAATTGATCGTCAAACGCGCGTCAATCCGCGGGCTGCTGGTCGCGGATTATGTTGAGCGTTTCGGCGAAGGCGCAGCCAAAATGGGGGAGTGGGCCGCTGCCGGAAAGCTCTACAGCGAAGAACACATCGATGAAGGCCTTGAGCACGCATTCGACAGCTTCATGCGCCTGTTCGCGGGGTCAAACCAGGGCAAGATGATCCTCAAGATCGCGTGATGAAGAGCTTGCTCGTCCTCTCGGGAGGTCATCCCTACGAGGCCGAGCCGTTTGGCCAATTGATTCGCTCGCTGGGCGATTGGGAGGTTTCGCATCTCATCCACCCTGACGCAGAAGTGGCTGTGGGCGATGGTGCCGCGGATGAAGCGGATGCTCTGCTTTTCTACGATATGGGCGGATACACGTTTGCAGATGGAACCGTAACCAGTCGCCCACCGACAGAGAGCTTCAAAGATGCCATCCGTCGACGTTTCGAGGCTGGGAAAGGCGCGGTGGCGATGCATCATGCACTCGCCGGATGGGCCGATTGGCCGGAATGGCATGACTGGTTAGGCGGACGGTTCCTTTATCAGGCAGGCAAGCATGCCGGAGCAGAATGGCCCGATTCCGGATATCGCCACGATGTCCAATACACCGCACGTCCGATCAGCGGGCATCCCGTTACCGATCACGTTCCCGGCAGTTTTCCAGTCTGTGACGAACTCTATCTCTGTCCCATGGATGAAAGCTCGTTCATGCCGTTAATCCGCGCAGAGGGCCCGAATTTCACTCAAGATTACTTCTATTCGGCCGCGCACGCTGTCGCTGGTGCGATGTTCAGCAATGATGGCTGGGACCACCCCGACGGATCAAACTGCGTCGCCTGGGAAAGAATTATCGGCACCGCGCCGTTCATCTATCTGCAGTTCGGTGACGGGCCTGACACATATGCCAATCCGCACGTTCGGACGATCATCGCCAATGCGCTCAATTATACAGCAGGAAGATAGCCATGACCCCAATCGAAACCATTGAAGCCTTTATCGCAGCCTGGGACGAATATGATCTGGAGAAAATCTACTCCTTCATGGCCGACGACATTGAATGGTCAGACATGCCGCTTTCGACCGTCAATGGCATCGATCAGGTCCGTGCCAAGATGGATATGTTTCCCGGGGTTGAGGCATGCGGATTCGAAACACACCATATTGCGGCCAATGGCAGTGTCGTCCTGACAGAACGCACCGACTGGTTCGAGATGAAGGGCCGCAGGCGCACAATCCGGGTCATGGGCACGTTTGAACTCAATGAACACGGCAAGATTGCCAAGTGGCGTGACTATTTCGATAGCGCCGAGTTTGGGCGTGAGTTTGGCGATCTGGCAGGTTGATCAATCCGAGAGACTGCAAACCACGCAACCCTAACACTTTCGCGCGTCGCGTCTCCCTGCCGGTCTTCGCTAGGATTCGAAAAAATTCGAAGGGATCGGAGCCGTCGCCATGAACAAGCCTGAAGCGATCAAGGACAGAAATGTCTTCGCACCCGAAACCCTGCTTGATCCGTGGGACTATTACGGCGCAATTCATGATGCCGGGATAGAAATCGAGCACTTGCCAGAGATGAACGCCTATGTCGTGTACAGCTATGATCTGTGCAGCGAGGCGACCGGCAAGCCTGAAATTTTCTCCAATGATTTCACAGTCCTGATGGGGGCCGAGGATGAAGAAATCCAGGAAATCCTCAAGGATGGCTGGGACAACCCGCCAACATTGTTGACGGCCGATCACCCGGTCCACACCCGCAATCGCAAACTCGTGAATCTCGCATTCTCGGCACCGCGAGTGAACGCCATTGAGGCGGACATGCGGGCCAAGTCGATCGAATTGATCGAGGCGATGCTTTCCAAGGGAAATGACGACGGTGAATGCGATTTCGTGAAGGATTTTGCGATTCCGCTGCCTGTTACCATGATCGCACAACAGATCGGCCTCGATAATGACATCAGGCAGGTAAAGGAGTGGTCGGACGCGGCGGTCGACCGGTTCAGTCAGATGGTCGATCGCGAGCGCCAGCTCGAATGTGCGCGGGCTTTCGTCGAATATCAGAAATACATGAAGTCCAAGATCGAAGAGCGACGGGCCAATGGCGGCGACGATTTGCTCAACGATCTGGTCGCCGCGCGAGTCGAAGGGGAAACTCCGCTTACAGACGAAGAAATCATGTCGATCATGCAGCAATTCATGGTGGCCGGGAACGAGACAACGACCTCGACTATTGCCGGATGCCTGCTCCAACTGATCCGCAATCCTGACCAGTTATCGAAGGCAAAGGCAGCCGCCGGTGGACGCGATCCAAAGCTGATCGGCAATATGGTCGAAGAGGCACTGCGCTACGAAACGCCCACCGCAGGCATGTGGCGGATCGTCAAACAGGATACCGAACTTGGCGGCGTCGCAATGCCCGCAGGGACGGTTGTGCAGCTGCGCTATGCGGCTGCCAATCGTGATCCCAAGAAGTTCGAAAATCCGGACAAATTCGATGTCGAACGCAAGAATGCGCGCGCACACCTCGCGTTTGGCAAAGGTCCACATATGTGCGTGGGCAACATGTTGAGCCGCAAGGAGATGTTGGTCGCTTTCGATGAATTGCTTGAGCGGCTCGACAATTTGGCGATTGCGGATGAAGACGGGATTGCGATCCTGCCGAACATCCTTCTGCGCGGCGTAACACGCCTGCCCATCCGTTTTTCGAGGGCCGCAGCTTGAACTTCGACCTGACAGAAGAACAGGAGCTGTTCCGTTCGAGCATTGAGCGCTTTGCGGCGCCAGTGGATGTCGAAGCGCGCCGCAAGTTGCGAATGAACCCAGGCGGATATGACCGCACCCGCTGGAGCGAACTGGCCGAACTGGGGTTGATCGCAGTTGGAGCCAGCGAAGATAAAGGCGGCATGGGCTCTTCCCCGGTGGACCTGGCGCTGATTGCAGAGGCGATCGGCGCAGCCAATGCGCCCGATCCATGGCTCGAAAACGGAATCCTGCCCACATTGCTGTTGAGCCAGGGCGGTGATGCCCACCTGGAAGGTGTGCTTTCCGGCGAGACAATCGCGACTTTCGCCTGGGCCGAGCGGAACATGCGTTACAACCTTAGGGCAGCCCATATGAAGGCCGAAATGACGGCAGTTGGGGTTGCGCTGACGGGCGAGAAAACCTTTGTTTTCGGCTCTGGACTGGCGGACCTGTTCATCGTGACCGCTGATCTTGAAGGGGAAACCGCGGCGTTTTGTGTGCCGCGCGAAACCCCTGGGTTGGAGATCCGATCTTACCGGCTGACTGACGGCAGTGTCGCAGGTGAGCTCAGGATGACCCGCGCGACAGTGAGTGCTGACGCCAAACTTGATCTGGATCTTGCGGAGCTGGTGGCAGTTGCAGCCGAAATCCGCCTGCTGGCTTCTGCAGAGATGGTTGGGCTGGGGCAACGCCTGCTGAATGATACCCTTGCATATGTTAAAGAGCGCGAGCAGTTCGGTGTCGCGATCGGCAGTTTTCAGGCGCTTCAGCACCGCCTCGTCGATTGCTACGCGAAGATCGAGCAAGCGCGATCCATGTTGTACCGCGCCGCCCTAGCAGAGCGGGATGATAACACCGCCTGGTTGCGCACGGTGGCGGGTGCGAAGGCGTATGTTTCCGAAAGCGTGGACCACATCGCCCGCGAAGCCGTGCAGTTGCACGGCGGAATGGGGGTCACCGATGAACTGGCAATTGGTCATGCGCTTAAGCGCGTGCTTGTGCTTGCCCGGCTGTTCGGCGACGTCGACAGCAATCTGACCGAGTATGCGCGCGCAGCCTGACGGCTTGTGGCAAGGAGGAGCGAGAATGGGTCAGAAAATCGATCCGAATTTGTGGAGCGACGATCCGCAGCCGCACCTGATGGGCGGCCGCTTGCCTTCTGGTGAGATCGTGTTCCCGATGCCGCAAGGCGATGCGGCCCGGGACGTAGAGCCGCATAAACTCTCCCGCACCGGGAAGCTGTGGTCATGGACCTCGCAAGGATTCCTTCCAAAGACACCGTATGAGGGGCCGGGTTCGAACGAAGGCCCCAATGGGGAACCGAGCCCGCCTGATTTTCAGCCGTTCCTGTTGGGATATGTTGAGCTTCCTGGAGAGGTCATTGTCGAAAGCCGCATCGTCGGAGCGAGTCTTGAAGACCTGAAGCTCAACATGCCGGTTGAGTTCTGCATCGTGCCGTTCAATGCGACGCATGACACATTCGCTTTTCGCCCAATCAGCACAGAAGAAAGCCAGGCCGCATGAGCGACAATGTCTACATCATCGGGGCAGGGATCCACCCGTTTGGCCGCACAGAAGAACGCTCGGGCCGCGAACAGGGGGTCTATGCCGTGCGCGAGGCGATGGCTGATGCCGGCCTGGAATGGACCGATATAGAGTGCGCCTATGGCGGTTCTGCAGCAGCCGGAAGCGCCGATATCATGGTCAACGAGCTTGGGCTGACCAGCCTGCCCTTCACCAATGTCGCCAATGGCTGCGCGACAGGAGGTAGTGCGCTGGCCGCAGCACAACAGGCGATCGCCAGCGGAATGTATGACCTTGCGCTGGCGGTCGGGTTCGACAAACACCCACGCGGCGCCTTCAATGCCAAGCCATCAGATTATGGCCTTCCGGAATGGTACGGCCAGACAGGAATGATGCTGACCACGCAGTTCTTTGCTCTGAAGATTCAGCGTTACATGCAATTGCACGGAATCAGTCGCGAAACACTGGGGCGCGTGGCCGAAAAGGCATTTCGCAACGGGGCAAAAGCCCCCCATGCGTGGCGCAGGAGCGAGATTGACCTTGAAACGATCCTGAACGCGCCGATGATCAACGACCCGCTGACCAAGTTTATGTTCTGTGCCCCGGCCGAAGGCGGCGTGGCCCTGATCCTTGCCAGCGAAAAGAAAGCACGGGAACTGGGAGCACTGGGGGAAGGCAAGAGCGCAAAGATCGCCAATATCGCAGTGCGAACCCGCCCGCCCGACAGTTTCGAGGTGTTTCAGGCGGGTGTCTCTATCAAGGAAGGCGGCAAGCCCACCGTGCTCGCGTCCAACGCGGCATTTGAGGGCGCGGGAATTGGCCCGGACGACATCGATGTAGCGCAGCTGCAGGATACCGAGAGCGGCGCGGAAATCATGCATATGGCCGAGAATGGCTTTTGCGCTGACGGCGAGCAGGAAGAATGGCTCCTCAACGGTTGGTCCGAGATTGGCGGGAAGCTGCCGATCAACACCGATGGCGGCTGTATCGCATGCGGAGAGCCAATCGGCGCGTCTGGCCTGAGGCAAGTCTATGAAAACGTGGAGCAGCTGCGAGGCCGTGCCGGAGAGCGACAGGTGCCTGATAATCCGAAAACCGGATACAGCCATGTCTATGGTGCGCCTGGACTATCGGCCGTGGCCATTCTGGAGCGCTGAGAGGAGAGATGGCTGAAACAATGGCTGGAAAGATGGACGCTAAAGTCGCGCTGGTTACTGGCGGAGCCGAAGGGATCGGGGCAACAGTCGGACGGATGATCGTCGACGAGGGCGGCAAGGTTCTGCTGTGCGATATCCAGATCGATAAGGCCAAGGCCCTGGCCGAAGAGCTGGGCGAGAATGCCAAAGCGTTCGAACTTGACGTGCGCGATCTCGAACGTTGGCACGAAGCGGTGAGGGCAGCGCAGGACCATTTCGGCAAGCTCAATGTGCTGTGCAACATTGCGGGCATCTCCGAACCAGGCAATGTTGTCGACGGACCGCTCGACACGTGGGAACGCACGATCGATATCAACCTGCACGGGCCATATTACGGCATGCGGGCCGCACTTCCCGCCATGGAAGCGAGCGGCGAACCGGGCGCGATCGTCAATATCGGTTCGATGATTGCGATGCGGGCTGCGGCTTTCGTGGCTGCATACAGCGCATCCAAGGCGGGGTTGTTGGGTCTTACCCGTTCCGTAGCGCTCGACTGTGCCGAGCGCGGCGTGCCGATCCGGGCGAATATGGTCCATCCCGGCGCGATCCGCACCCCGATGTATGATCGCTACAAGTATTCGGGGGCAGACACGCCGGAGAATATCGAGACCAATTTTGCCGCGACCCATCCGATGAACCGGATCGGTGAGCCTGAAGAGGTGGCAAAGGCCGTCGTGTTTCTCGCCAGCGACGAAGCCAGCTTCACAACCGGTTGCGACTTCACCGTCGATGGTGGCGGGTCGATAAGGAGCTAGGAGGCGGCATGGGTCAAGAGCAAACAACGCAACCGGCAACCAGGATAGACGCGCACTTTGTGGCGGCGGGCAAATATCACGACATCGATTATGCCCGGCTCGAATTGCTCAAGCTGCTGCTGGAGCACCCGCATATCCGCACCACGGTCGCAGCGGATTATTCCGGGCTCGAACGACTCGACCATTGCCGTTTCCTGGTGACCTACACCTGCGACCTGGTCCCGACCAAGGAGCAGGCACTGCAGCTCAAGGCGTGGCTCGACGCGGGCGGCAAGTGGCTCGCGCTACACGGCACCAACTCGATCCTGGTCTTCACTGAGGAGGGATTGGTGGACGCTCCGGATGATCGTCCTGACTTCATGGAACTGGTCGGCACCCAGTTCAAAGCCCATCCGCCGATCGGTCAATTCCCGGTCGAGGTGGTCAACACCACCCACGAACTCACCAAAGGCATCGATGATTTCGAGATCGTCGACGAGCTATACCTCTCAAACACCACCGCACCGATCGACACGCTGATGCAGACCACATTCGAAGGCGAAGCCACCGGCTTTGTCGAAAGTGATTGGGGCAAGACGACAGTTCCGATCCTTTACACTCGCGACATCGGCAAAGGCCGGATCGTTTACAATGCGTTGGGCCATTGCCGCGGACACTACGATCTGCCCGGAATGCAGGATTTCTACCCGCACAAGGAGATGTGCGCGTGGAACTATGACGTCTATTACGACTTGCTTAGACGTGGGATTGCCTGGGCAATGAGAGAAGAAGATTGAATTAGGGACGCAGTATTATGGATATGGACTTCTCCTCCGAAGACCTCGCTTTCCGCGAAGAAGTGCGCGATTTCCTCGCCGAAAACCTGCCGGACCGGCTGCGCGATGGCGCGCGCAAAACCCCCGGCGTGTTCGTTGAACCCGATATCGGGATGGAGTGGCATCGAACACTCAATGACAAGGGTTGGGTGGCACCGCACTGGCCAAAAGAAGATGGCGGCACGGGCTGGACTCCAACCCAGAAGTTTATCTTTGAAAAGGAATGCGCGCTGGCCGGCGCTCCCAGCATCTCAATCCTTGGCCTGCGCCTTGTTGGCCCGGTGATCTGCGAATTCGGCACGCCCGAACAGAAGGCAAAATTCCTGCCGGGGATCCTGAACGGCGATGACTATTGGTGTCAGGGCTATTCCGAACCGGGCTCGGGCTCGGATCTGGCCTCGCTGAAAACCACCGCCCGTCTCGAAGGCGATCAGTACATCGTCAACGGGTCGAAAATCTGGACCACACATGCGCACCATGCCAACTGGATTTTCGCGCTCGTGCGCACCGACAATTCAGGCAAGAAGCAGTCGGGCATCACTTTCCTGTTGCTGCCGATGGATCAGGATGGGATTCAAGTCACTCCGATCCATTCGATGTCCGGCGATCACGAAGTCAATGCGGTGTTCTTCACCGATGCGGTGACGTCAGTCGGCAACAGGATTGGCGAGGAAGGGGCCGGTTGGTCAATCGCCAAATTCCTGCTTGAAAACGAACGCGGCGGATCCTGTTTTGCGCCGCGCCTGATCCAGAGCATCGATAATCTGCAAACACTCGCGCAGGAGCAGCCCTCCGGCGTGAATGGTGCGATTGCCCATGATGCGCGTTTCCGTGATCGGCTGGCTCGCGTCAGGCTCGATGCCGAAGCGCTTGAGGTCACCGAGCTTCGCATTCTCGCAGAGTTGGCCAAGGGCCGCTCGCCAGGCCCGCAAACGTCACTGGTGAAGCTGCTCGGGTCGAACATCGGCCAGCAGGTCGACACGCTGCGGCTCGAACTTCTGGGGCACGATGCCCTGCAATTGCCGCTTGAACGGCCGCTCTATGGGAATGAAGCGCCTGAACCGGTTGGTAGCGACATCGCGCAGATCGCAATGGGCAAATACCTCAACAATCGCGCGGCGACGATCTTTGGTGGATCGGACGAAGTGCAAAAGAACATCATCGCCAAGACCGTTCTCGGTCTCTGATTCCGGCGAAACTGGAGACCTGAGAATATGGACGTTTCTAAGCTGATGTTCCGCGATGGCCTGATGGAAGGCGAACGCATCCTGGTCACCGGCGGAGGAACAGGGCTGGGCCGCGAAATGGCCGAGGGCTTTCTCAAGCTTGGCGCGACCGTGTATATTTGCGGCCGCAGGCAGAACAAGCTCGATGAAACCGCTGCGGAACTCATGGAACTGCATTCTGAATCTTCCGGCGGCAAGATCGTCGGCATGGCCTGTGATATTCGCGATG
>JBCAXQ010000026.1:0-18552 GCA_038534015.1 Pseudomonadota bacterium
GCCGAGGTTGAGTACGAAGACCTGACCGACAGCCCCCAAATCGATGTGGCGTTTGAGATCACCGAGGCTCCGAACGCGCCCGAACTGGTCGGCGCGCATGCGGTGATCTGGACGACGACGCCTTGGACGATCCCGGTCAATCAGGCTTTGGCCTATGGGCCGGATGTTGAGTATCGACTGGTAGAATGGGAAGGCAGGCGTATCTTGCTCGCCGAAAGCCTAGTTACCGACGCTTGGTATCGCTGGCGAGGCTGGAAGAAGGTCTCGACGGTTTCGGATGAAGCTGGCCCAATCATAGAAGTCATCGAATATAATGAGGCCGATCCGCTTCCACTTGGCCTCAAGGTCAAAGGCTCCGACCTCGCCGGAGCCAAGGCCCGCCACCCGATCTACGAATACCTATTGCGTTCCCGCGAAGGCGGGAACCCAGAGACACAAAGCTCTGAGCCAGCCGCTCTGGAACCCCGCCTTCGCGGGGAAGCGCTCAGTGGCGAAGAGTGGGAAAAAGCGCTCGAATTCTACGCGCGCCCTCGCCCCTTCCTCGCCGGTGATTTCGTCACCACCGAGAGCGGCACCGGCCTTGTCCATATGTCGCCCGACCATGGCGAGGACGATTTCGATCTGTGCAAAGCGAATGGGATCAGCCCCGTCTTCGCGGTGATGGACGATGGCCGCTATCGCGACGACTGGCCGTGGCTGGGCGGTGGAGATGTCGATGCAGACGGCAAGGAACGCCGCCGCTCGGTCATCAACAAACCGTTCAACGCGCCTGAAGGCCCGATCTGCAGCGACCTGCGCGAAGCGGGCGCGCTGCTTTCGGCCAGCGCCGATTACGCGCACTCCTACCCGCATTCATGGCGCTCCAAGGCCAAGGTCATCTATCGCTGCACGCCGCAATGGTTTGTGCCGATGGACACCGATCTGCCCTGGCTCGAGCCAAAAACGCCCGAAGACAAGGCGTGGGAAAGCGAAGGCGGCGCGATCGATCCATCCGAAGAGACAATCTGCGCTGCCCCGACCCTGCGCGAACGCGCAATGGAGGAGATCGAACGGGTCCGCTTCGTCCCGGAAAAAGGCCGCAACCGCATCGGTGCCATGGTCGAAGGGCGGCCCGACTGGGTGCTGTCCCGCCAACGCGCCTGGGGCGTGCCGATCACGCTCTTCGTCCGGCCCGATGGCACATACCTGCAAGACCCGGCGGTCAACGCGCGCATTGTGCAGGCCATTCGCGCCGAGGGCGTTGATGCCTGGGAAGAAGCGCGCAAGACCGAGTTCCTGGGGCCGGACCATAACCCGGAAGAGTTCGAGATGGTCACCGACATCCTCGACGTCTGGTTCGATTCGGGTTGCACCCATGCCTTTGTGCTGGAAAGCGGTCGCTGGCCGGACCTGCAATGGCCCGCCAATCTCTATCTCGAAGGCTCTGACCAACACCGTGGCTGGTTCCAGTCTTCGCTGTTGGAAAGCTGCGCCACGCGCGGCCGCGCGCCCTATAATGAAGTGCTGACCCATGGCTTCACCATGGATAAAGCCGGCAAAAAGATGTCGAAATCGCTCGGTAACACCATCGATCCGCTGAAGGTGATGGAGCAATATGGCGCGGACATCATCCGGCTGTGGGCGCTTTCGGTCGACTTCACCGAAGACCACCGGATCGGCGATGAAATCCTGAAAGGCGTGGGCGACCAGTATCGCCGGTTGCGCAACACCTTCCGTTACCTGCTCGGCGCGCTCGATGGCTATATCGGCGATATGTCCGACGCGGGCGAAATCCCCGAGCTGGAGCTGTATGTCCTGTCACTGCTGAGCGAGCTGGACGGCAAACTGCGGCAGGCGGTCGAGGAGTATGATTTCAACACCTACACCCGCCTGCTGGTCGATTTCTGCAACGAAGATTTGAGCGCCTTCTTCTTCGATATCCGCAAGGACACGCTGTATTGCGATGGACCGGATTCGACCACTCGCAACGCCTATCGCACCGTGCTCGATCTGCTGTTCCATGCGCTGGTGCGCTATGCCGCGCCGGTGCTGGTCTTCACTGCCGAGGAGGTGTGGAAGTCCCGCTATCCGCAGGATTACGAACCCGATGAAGACGGGGATGTCGGCAGCGTTCACCTGCTCGAATGGCCGAGTGTGCCGCAGGTTCCGGCGGATCGCGCCAAGTGGGGTGCTCTGCGTGCCTTGCGCGAACGCGTGACCGAAGCGATCGAGCCGCTGCGCCGCGACAAGGTGATCCGATCAAGCAATGAGGCGGTTGTCACCGTCCCAGCCAGCGCGGTGCCTGGTGGCGTAACAGACGAGCAACTCGCCGAACTGTTCATCACCGGGACAGTCACGCGCGGCAATGGGGAAGAGGTGATCGTCACGAAATCCACCGACCATAAATGCGGGCGCTGCTGGCGCCTGCTGCCCGACGTGCCGGAAGACGGCGCGCTGTGCGGGCGTTGTGATGTAGTCGTGGCCCAAATGGATGCGGCTGAATGAGCAAGCTCTTTACCCGCAACCGGTTGATCGGGCTGGGCATCGCCGCATTCATCGCGGTGGTCGACCAGTTGATCAAAGGGTATGTGATCGGGCCGCTGGCCCTGCGCGAAGTGCGCCACATCCCGTTGCTGCCATTCTTTGATCTGACCTATGTCGAAAATCGCGGCGTATCGCTCGGCATGCTGACGGCGGAGAGTATGGAGATGCGCTGGGCGCTGGTGGCGCTGACAGCCGGAATTGCGCTGATCGTGCTGATCTGGATGCTGCGCGAAAAGCTGTTGGGCGATATATTTGGCCTGGCGCTGATCCTTGGCGGAGCAATCGGCAATATCCGCGATCGCTACGATCTTGGCTATGTAATCGACTATGCCGACTTCCACATCGGGGATTTTCGCCCCTTCCTTGTTTTCAACGTTGCCGATGCCGCTATCACCATCGGCGTTGTGATAATCCTTGTGCGCAGCTTCTTCGTGCGCGAAAAGGACGAAACATCCACCAACGAGCCTGCAGAGGACACTGGGTCCGAGCAGCCTGCGGAGAGTTAGAAATGCGCGTACTGAAATCGACCATCCTGCTTGTCTCAGCGAGCGCCATGCTGGCAGCGTGCGGCGGATCGGGGATCTTCAACCGTGACCGTCCAGACGAGTTCGCTGTCCAGCGTCAGGCTCCGCTGGTGGTTCCGCCTGACTTTGCGCTTGAACCGCCTGCCCCCGGAGCTCCGCGCCCGGCAGAAGGGACTGCATCCGAACAGGCGCTCGAAGCGCTTTTTGGCGGCCCCGCTCCGCGCAGCGAGATTGAAACCTCGGCGCTTGATCGCGCGGGCAGCGCAGCGCCGGGCATTCGCTCTTCAGTGGGTGATCCAGGTACCAACACAGTCGCCAAAGGCAGCGTGACCCGCGACATCATCGCCGCTCCGGAAGGCGATGGTGCCAACGCGCAGACATTGATTCCAAGCTAGGAGTCAAGCCACCCTCTCCCTCCACCCTTCCACCCGGAGCCTACCGGGATACCATCCGGGTGGAAGGGTGGAGGGAGCGGGTGGATACGGCAGCGTCAGACAATGCTGCGGCGATCAAACTTCCTTGCTTATCAAAATCGTATCGATCCGGCGGCGATCCATGTCGACCACTTCGAAACGCCAGCCCTGCTCGATGAATGCCTCTCCTGCAACGGGAAGCTTCTTAAGCACCGAGAGCACGTAACCAGCGGCCGTGCCAAATTCGCGGTTTTCGCCGTAATCAAGTCCAAGTCGGTCCGCCAGCGCATCAGCCGAGAGCGCTCCTGAAACGAGCAGCGACCCGTCGGCTCGTTCGACGACCTGCGGTGTGTCGCCTTCGTCCAGATCGCTGACAAAATCGCCAGCCATCGCGGTCAGAAGGTCTACCGGGGTCACGATGCCATCCAAGTGGCCATATTCATCGTGGACCATGGCCAGGGCGATGTCGGCCTGCTGGAGCACGCGCAGCGCATCCATGGCGTCAAGCTGGTCGGGCACGACTTCCGCCTTCTTCATCATCCGCTTGAGCGAAACCTTTTTGCCAGCGACCATCGCTGCCAGCACTTCGCGGACCTTCACCACGCCGAGGACGCTGTCCGGCGACCCGTCTGCGACAGGCAGGAGGGAGTGCGGGCTGTCTTCGATTGCTTGCCTTATGGCGTCTTCATCCGCACCCACATCGATCCAATCCAGCTCGGTACGCGGAGTCATCATCTCGCGAACGGGACGCTCGGCAAGGCGCACAACGCCGGTCAGTATCTGATGCTGTTCTGCCTCGATCACGCCTGAACGCGTCGCATCGGCAAAGATCATCTGAAGTTCTTCGGCCGTGACGGTGTTTTGGCCCCCGGATCGGATCCCGAACAGGCGAATGATCAGGGCAGACGATTTGTCGAGAACCCACACCAGCGGCGCGGCGATGGTCGCAATCATCGCCATCGGACGCGCCATGATCAGCGATATCGGGACGGCAGCCCGCAACGCCAATTGCTTCGGCACCAGCTCTCCAACAACCAGGCTGAGATAGGTTGTGAGCGCGATCACCAGGACAAATCCCGCCTGTTGGGACATGTCTTCCGGGATGCCGAAAAACGCCAGCCTTTCCCCAACCGGTTGGCCCAGGGTTGATCCGGAGTAAGCACCCGCAACAATCCCGATCAGAGTGATCCCAATCTGCACCGTCGAAAGGAACTTGCCTGGATCGGCTGCAAGTTCGAGCGCAGTCTTCGCACTGGCTGAGCCTTCATCACGCTTCGCCTTGAGACGGGCAGGTTTTGCCGAAACGATGGCCAGCTCGGACATCGCGAAGACGCCGTTGAGCACAATCAGCCCGATGATAATGAACAGTTCTGGCCAGGGAAAAGGGGTCACAACGAGCAGCGCTAGCACAATTATGCTGACTTTCCAGCCGCAGTGGGTTGGCGCTGCGCACTTGTCCCGCAAAACAGTCGCTTAACCATGTTCAGCTTGCATCAAAGCGGCGCGCTTCAGACGGCTCGCCAACGGCCCGCCTGATCGAACGGGGCCTTGCACAGGTCTTGCAAGCATGCGAGCCCTCGCATCTGAGGGATATCAAGAGGAGGATGGGACTTATGAAAACTTCACGGATACTGCTTTCGAGTACGGCGGCGATCGCGCTGCTGGGCACCAGCGCCTGCGTTACCGACCCGAACACGGGTGAGCAGAAAATCTCGCGTACGGCCATTGGCGGTGTGCTCGGTGGCACTCTTGGCTACCTCCTGGGCGGTGTGATCGGCGGCGATACGGCGCGCATCATCGGCGCAGGCATTGGCGGATCGGCCGGCGCTGTGCTCGGCAAGCAGTTCGATGACCAGATCAAGGAACTGGACGAGGCAACGGAAGGAACCGGAGTTGATGTCGAAGAGATCGGCGATCAGGACGCTATCCTGGTTCGTCTGCCCGATGGCGTTACCTTCGCGCGCGGATCAGCTGATATCAATCCCGGGTTTTATGATACGCTGAATGCGGTTTCGCAGAGCCTGATCGACTATCCCAACAGCCTGATTGATGTGTACGGTTTTACCGACACGACCGGTTCTGAGGCACTCAACCAGGGACTTTCGGAGCGTCGCGCGCAAGCCGTCGCCGATTATCTCGCTGCACGCGGAGTGGCGCGCTCTCGGATGGCAACCCAGGGGTATGGCGAAAGCTACGACTTCCTGCGTGTGAAAACTGGTGATGGAATCGACGAACCGCTCAACCGCCGGGTCGAGATCAAGATCATTCCGATCAGCCAGGACGACGTTGCTGCGGCGCGGTCGGAATAAAGCCGATCAAAGTCCAGCGATCGAATCGCTGATCAATATGAGAATGGAGGGCGACTGCGTTATCAGTCGCCCTCTTTCTTTGCGGCGTCGATCCGGAACTTGTCCCGGAAATGCTCGGCACGCGCTTTCAAGTGAGCCACGGCATCACGCTCAATCCCGGTTGAGCTAACCAACAGACCAAAGGCGCGTGGATCACGCTTGTTGTAGCCAAGGGGGTTGCCCCAAGCATCGCTGATGGCTGCCCCCGCCTCACGCGCGATCAGTGTCGCCGCGGCGATATCCCATTCAAACCCCCATCGCAGAGTCGCGACCAGATCGGCTTCGTCTGCGGCGATCATCCCGATCCTGAGCGCAATCGAATTCGGCTTGTCGACCATTTCGAAGATCCGGTCTTCCGTCATCAGCGAGTCTGCAGGAACCCTTGCCCCAGCCAGATCCGCGCGGCTCGATGATCGAAGACGCTGTCCGTTTCGTTCCGCTCCCTGCCCGGCAACAGAAACCCACTCCTCTCCGCGAGCGGGCGCAGCCAACACGCCAATCAACGGCCTGCCTGCGCTGATCAGGGCGACTGATACCGCCCATCCTGACCGACCTCGGATGTAGTCGCGTGTGCCATCAATAGGATCGACCAGCCAGATCAGATCGTTCTTGAGCCGCGCCTCATCATCAGCGGTCTCTTCTGACAGCCAGCCCGCCGATGGGAGCAGCGCGCCCAGCTCTCGCTTCAGGAAACGGTCGACTTCAAGATCTGCTTCACTGACCGGATTGCCCGGAGTTTTGTCCCAACTCGAAAGCTCATGGCCGGCACCTGGCCAACGCGAATGCGCGATCCGTCCTGCTTCGCGGACGATTTCCTGAAGGCGATCACGATCTATCATTCCGGCAATCCTATCAGCCTTTAGTCGTGAGCGTGCAAACCCCACTTTTCAAGTCGTGCAAACCATGCAAAGGCCCGCATAACCAATCCTCTCCTCAGACAACTGCCCTCGAGCATCCAGACGACAGGGCGAACACAATTCAAAGGGATCGTTCCGGCATGAACATTCACGAATATCAGGCCAAGGAATTGCTGGCCGAACATGGCATCGCGATTCCGGCAGGTCACGCAGCGTTGACCGTGGAAGAAGCGGTTGAGGCGGCCAAGAAGCTCCCCGGCCCGCTCTATGTCGTGAAAGCCCAGATCCACGCTGGTGGCCGGGGCAAGGGCAAGTTCAAGGAGCTTCCAGAGGATGCGAAAGGCGGCGTTCGGCTTGCGTTTTCGATTGATGAGGTCGAATCGCATGCCAAGGAAATGCTCGGCAACACTCTGGTGACGATCCAGACGGGTGAAGCGGGCAAGCAGGTCAACCGCCTGTACGTCACCGATGGCGTCGACATCGAAAGCGAATACTATCTCGCCATGCTGGTTGATCGCGCGACCGGCCGGGTGGCCATGGTTGCCTCAACCGAAGGCGGCATGGACATTGAAGATGTCGCGCACGAAACGCCTGAAAAGATCACAACGATTACGATCGATCCCGCACAAGGCTTCATGCCGCATCATGGCCGCGCCGTTGCCTTCGCGCTCAAGCTTTCAGGTGATCTCAACAAGAAGTGCCAGAAACTGGCTGCCAAGCTTTATGCCGCTTTCATGGCGAGCGATTGCGAGATGCTCGAAATCAACCCGCTGGTCGAAACCAAGCCGGATTCGGATGGGAACGCCGATCTGCTGGTTCTCGACACCAAGATGAGCTTTGACGGAAACGCGCTGTATCGCCACCCGACGATCGAGGCGATGCGCGACGAGACCGAGGAAGACCCGGCCGAAGTCGAAGCCAGCGAATATGACCTCGCCTACATCAAGCTGGACGGCAATATTGGCTGCATGGTCAACGGCGCCGGTCTGGCCATGGCCACCATGGACATCATCAAGCTAAACGGAGCCTTCCCGGCCAACTTCCTTGACGTTGGCGGCGGCGCGACGACCGAGAAGGTGACCGCTGCATTCAAGATCATCCTCGCTGATGATGCGGTGGAAGGGATTCTGGTCAACATCTTTGGCGGGATCATGCGCTGCGACACCATCGCCGAAGGTATCGTTGCTGCGGCGAAGGAGGTTGAGCTCGACGTGCCGCTGGTGGTCCGGCTCGAAGGCACCAATGTCGACAAGGGCAAGGAAATCCTCGCCAATTCCGGTCTTCCTATCGTGCCTGCCGACGATCTGGGCGACGCCGCGAAGAAGATCGTCGCCGAGGTGAAAGAGGCCGCGTAACGCGCGACCAGTCCAAGAATCAAAAAGGGGCGCGTCGGGTCAAAACCGGCGCGCCTTTTTCTTGTCTCGCGTACGCGACCCTATTGGCTCGGCATCGGCTCCGGCAGGATCGGCGCGCTGCTGTCTTGATAGGTCAGCCAATTGCGCCAGATGTCGTGCGTGCGCTGATCGGTCAGGCGGATCAGGCAGCGCAGCGTCATCGCATTGCGGATCGAGCCGTCCTTCCAGTTTTCGTAAACCGCCATACATTCCCGGTCGCGGTAGAGATTGAAGGCGACGTCGCTCTGTCGGATCTGGTCGGCCAGCGCGCTGTCATTGTCCGACGATCCCATGGCAGCTTCAAGATAGCGTGCCTGACGCAGCTTCGCGCGATCGCTCAATTCGCCAAGGCACTGGTTGATCGCATAGGTTGTTCCATCGCAATCGTATGATCCCGTGAGGCGTTCGGCAGCGCGGAAGTTGAACAACAACTCCTGCGGTTCGGGCTTTTCGCTTTTCATCCTGACCGCTGCGACAAGGCCGTTGCCGGGGTTCTCCGGGTCAGCGCAGCGCAAAGTGAGTGCGTTGAAATAGGCCGCGCACGGCTCAATCGCGACCAGGCGAAAAGACAGCATGTCATCCTTCTCCTCCCACCCTGTCAGATCAGCGTTGAAATGCTTGAGCCGCAGAACGAGCGAGCCGTCCTCCTCCATCAGGTACATATGCTCGGTGAACATGATCGCGCCATCTGAGGTCTCTTGGACAAAGGTGCCGACCATCGTGCCGCCAGAGGGCGCCAGCCAACTTTCCATCGCCGGAGCGCCCTGAATACCGTCTCCGACCCATTGACCGACAAGCCAATCGAGCTGGTCCAGCGAGGCCGGAGGCGATTCGAAACCCTCCTCGCCCAGTCGCGTCTCGATCGATGCATCCTGCGCCGTTGCCGTACCGGCAAGGGCAATCGCCGCTAGAACGGCCAAAATCACGCGTCTTATTGCAAACATTGCACTCTCTCCCGTCCAACATGTTCCCTTGTATGCAACTCCAAAGCAAGGCGCATCATAAGCAAGGGTTGACGCAGGAAAGACGGAGCGCGAGACCGGGATTCGACAGACAAGAAAAAGGATTCTCGCCACCCGGCTTGCTTGACGTTTACGTAAACGCAAGTTAGGGCGGCGGCGACCCATTCGTATAGCAAGGCCGACCATCGCTGAAGGTTGGCGGCCAAAGGGAAGGACACGATCCATGAAGATTCTCGTCCCCGTCAAGCGGGTGATCGATTATAACGTCAAACCGCGCGTGAAAGCGGACGGTTCCGGCGTTGATCTCGCCAATGTTAAAATGAGCATGAACCCGTTTGATGAGATCGCAGTCGAAGAAGCGATCCGGATCAAGGAAGCGGGCAAGGCAGAAGAGATTATTGCAGTGTCGATCGGCCCGGCCAAGGCTCAGGAAACTCTGCGCACTGCGCTCGCCATGGGCGCCGACCGCGCGATCCTTGTCGAGACGGATGAAGAGGTCGAGCCGCTGGCCGTTGCCAAAATTCTCAAGGCGATTGCTGACGAAGAACAGCCGGGCCTTGTCCTGCTTGGCAAGCAATCGATCTCTGACGACAGCAACCAGACCGGCCAGATGCTGGCTGCGCTGATGGGCCGTCCGCAGGGCACTTTTGCCAACACCGTCGAAGTTGATGGAGACAGTGTTGCCGTGAAGCGCGAAATCGATGGTGGTCTCGAAACGGTCAAACTCACCATGCCCGCCATTGTGACGACCGACCTTCGCCTCAACGAGCCTCGCTACGCATCGCTGCCGAACATCATGAAGGCGAAGAAGAAGCCACTCGATACCAAGGCTCCAGGTGATTTTGGCGTCGATGTCGCGCCGCGTCTGACGACCACAAACGTCGCCGAACCGCCTGTACGGCAGGCTGGCGAGAAGGTCGCCGATGTCGATGCGCTGGTTGAAAAGATCAAGGCTCTCGGTGTCGCCTGATCGAGCGCGCTGATTGAGAAGGGATAGATACACATGAACACTCTGGTTCTGGTCGAGCATGACAACTCGACACTCAATGATGCAACTCTGGCCGTGGTCACCGCCGCCGGGCAGCTGGGTGAAGTCCACGCACTCGTCGCGGGCAGCAATTGCGGCGCGGTCGCTGACGCCGCTGCGAAGATTGCGGGCGTGTCCAAGGTCCTGAAGGCTGATGATGCGGCTTATGGTGAAGGCCTGGCGGAAAACGTTGCGCCGCTCGTCGCGGGCCTGATGGATGGTTATGACGCCTTCCTCGCCCCTGCCACCACTTCGGGCAAAAACATCGCCCCGCGCGTCGCCGCGATGCTCGACGTGATGCAGATTTCCGACATCCTGTCGGTGGAAGGCGGCAAGACTTTCACCCGTCCGATTTACGCGGGCAACGCAATTGCTACGGTCGAAAGCTCGGATGCCAAACTCGTGATCACCGTTCGCGGCACCGCTTTCGCCAAGGCCGAAACGGAAGGCGGATCGGCTGCAATCGAGGACGTTTCTGGTTCAGGCGATGCCGGTATTTCGAGCTTTGTCAGCCGCGAAGTCGCAGCAAGCGATCGCCCTGAGCTTGCCAGTGCCAAGATCATCGTTTCCGGTGGTCGCGCGCTCAAGGATGGCGAGACCTTCGAAAGCATCATCACCCCGCTCGCCGACAAGCTCGGCGCGGCCATCGGCGCTTCGCGTGCCGCGGCGAGCGGGCTATGTGCCTAACGATTATCAGGTCGGCCAAACCGGCAAGATCGTCGCTCCGGAAGTCTATATTGCAATCGGCATTTCCGGCGCCATCCAGCACCTTGCCGGCATGAAGGATTCCAAGACGATCATCGCGATCAACAAGGATGAAGATGCACCGATCTTCCAGGTCGCGGATATCGGCCTGGTGGCAGACCTCTACAATGCGGTGCCGGAACTGACTCAAAAGCTTGGCTAAGCATCTTAAGCACTTGAATCGATAAAGAGCCTCCGGCAGTCTCACACGACTGTCGGGGGTTTTTTAATGAGTTGTCCTATCCGCGCTGCAGTCTGGCTGCACTTTTTCGCATTGGCGTCCTTCCTGCACGCACCCGCGATTGCGGAAAGCCAGGCATCTGGAGATGAGCTTACGCTTTCACCCAGCAGCGAATGGAAGTTGCGGACCCTTGACGACAAGTGTCGTCTCACCCGTACATTCGGCGAAGGTGAAAATGAAACCACTCTGTGGTTCGACCAGGGCAGCACGAATCCTATCTTCAATCTGACCTTGATTGGTCGTCCTCTTCGCAACCCTTATGGCCCGGCCATACGGATCAAGTTCGGAGACGAAGAGGAGGTTATCCGGAGCTATATTGCCTCGAAGTCGAGCAAGGGCCGCCCAGCACTCAGCATGTTCGGCGTCACATTGGTCCAACCGGCTATGGAGCTGGAAGATGACGCTGCAGCACCGGAAATCGCTATCGGAGCCGAACGCGCAGCTGCGATCCAGAAACTCCGCCTGCGCAATGCCATACGTGAACCGGTCACATTGGAACTGGGCGCGATGAGTGAACCGTTCGGCCTTATGCAGGGGTGTGCTCAGGTGCTTGAACAGCGCCTTTCACTTGCCAGCATACAGTCGGGGCAGACGTCGCCGCCAAAGCCGCTGAACATCGACGAATGGATCAGATCATCGGACTACCCCGACTATCTTGTCCGCAGCGAGATGGAGGGCTTGATCGATATCCGGCTGACAGTTGCCAAGACAGGCCGGGCGACATCCTGCTTTGTGACCAAGTCTAACAAGCCGCAATTGTTCGATGACACCGTCTGCCTGGGGGTGATGAAACGGGCACGCTTCGAGCCTGCGCGCAACGACAAGGGAGAGGCGGTCGCATCCTATTTCACCTTGAGAACACGCTTCGCGTTGCAATGATGAAGCAAAAACCGGCGATTGAGTTGCCGCACGAGCGTTGAACCCGTATCGTAATTGCCCATGGCAACGCTGAGCAAGAAAAAGCGTGAACAGGTCGACACCGAGCGGCGCGGCTGGGTCGCTGAAGCTTTGGCAGACGGCAGTGATGACGCGACAATAGTGGCAAGGCTGATCGAACGCGGCGTTCCTCCCTCGCAGGCCAAACGCGAATTGCAGCTCGCCCAGAGAGACCCGTTATTCGCGGCTGCGCGTAAAATATCTCAGCGGCTTTCGAGCACAGTCACAAAGCGCGACTGGACACTAGATATCTATTCCCGTCTCGCCGCAAACAATCCGGAGAGCCTGGAAATTCCGACCGTCAATGCGATCAAGCCAGAACGGTTTTTTCGCGAATATTATTTCGCCAATCGCCCCGTTAAGCTCACGGGGCTGGTCGATCATTGGCCCGCGCTCAAAAAATGGTCGCTCGACTATTTCGAACAGAAGCTGGGAGACGCAACCGTGGAGGTGCAAGTAAACCGATCTCAGGCCAAGAGCTATGAGAGCGAAAAAGATCCGCACCGACGGCACGCGATGCTTAAGGACGTACTCGCCTTGCTGCGCCGCGATGAGCCGTCAAACGACTATTACATCACCGCCTATAACGATACGACCAACAAACAGACGCTCGCTCCGCTTTGGGAGGACTTGGGGGACCTTTCTATCCTTCAGCCCAGTGGAGGGAATGACGGGTTTTTCTGGCTCGGCCCGGCTGGAACGCTGACCCCGTTTCACCACGACCTTACCAACAATCTGCTGGTCCAGATTGAAGGTCGCAAGCTGGTGCAAATGGTGCCGAGTTGGGAAGTGGCACGCATGCGCAATTCGCAGCATTGTTTCAGCGATCGCGAGCCAATCGATTTCAGTCGGGACGATCCAGATCTGCCGCCAAGGCTGGTGTGCACAATCGGCAAGGGCGAGGCAATTTTCTTGCCAATCGGGTGGTGGCACCATGTCACCGCGCTCGACCGTTCAATCAGCATGAGCTTTACCAATTTCGATGCGGACAATGACTTTCTTGAAGGCTATCCGAACGATACGAATTTCTGACGCTTTGGTCGGAGCCTCAGTTACATAAAGCTGACGATGAAATGCAGCGTCATGCCAACCAGACCGCCAACCAGTGTGCCGTTGATACGGATGAATTGCAGGTCGCGACCAACCGCGCTTTCAATGCGCCCAGTGATGGTGGTCGCGTCCCAACGCTTGACTGTCTCAGAAACCAAAGTGACGATTCCCGAACCATAGCGAGTGGCTATGCCGACGGCCGTCCTACGGGCGAACCGGTTGATCTGCGTCTGCAGTCGCAGGTCCTGCTTGAGAGCCGAGCCGAGCTCGGCCAGCCCTTTGCGCATTTCGCCGCCCAAGCTGCTCTCGGGGTCGCGCGCACGCCGGATCATTGATCGGCGGATTCGCTCCCACACGCCCATCCACCATTCCGCGACCGCTTTGTTCTCAAGCAAATCACGCTTCATTTCCTCGACCCGCTCGCGGGTTTTTTCATCGTGCTGGAGGTCCTGGCTGAGCTGCGTCAGCCCCTCTTCAATCTTGCCACGAATGGGGTGCTCGGGATCAACCAGCACCTCTGCCAGCAGCTTGTAAAGGCCATCGAGAACCGATGCCGAAATGCGCTCGTCCAGGCCGGTCCAACGCAGAACCGCATTGGCGCGGGTATGAATGACATCGCGCACCGTTTCTTCATTGTCTTCGAGCGTTAGCCCGCCCCAGCGGATGAACCCGTCCATCAACGGCATGTGGCGGCCATCGGCAATGGCATTTTCCAGCATCCGCCCAAGGAGAGGCGAGACGTCAATTTTCGCGACCTGACCGGCAAGCCCGGTCCGGACCTGGTTGCCGAGCCGGTCGGGATCGAGCGATTCGAGGATTTCGGCGAGCAATTCCGCCGCACCGCCCGTAATGCGTGAGCGCGGATCGTCTTCGTCCCCCTTAACAGCGGGTTGGTCCAGAAAATCCCCGGCCGCACGGGCAATGTTCATCCCCTGCATTCGCCGCGCTACAACTGCAGCGGTAAGGAAGTTTTCCTGCAGGAACTGCGCCATTGTATCTGCGATCCGGTCCTTGTTTTCCGGAATGATTGCCGTGTGGGGTATCGGTAGGCCCAACGGGTGCCGGAACAGCGCAGTCACGGCGAACCAGTCGGCCAGGCCACCAACCATCGCTGCTTCGGCAAAAGCGTTGGCATAGCCCCAGGCGGGATGATCGCCGACCAGGCCGTGCGTCGTGAAAAACAGCACCGCCATGGCCGCCAGAAGCCCGGTCGCAGTCCATCGCATCCGCCGCGCGCGATCCGCTGTCAGCGGTTCTCCACCAAACTTCAAAGGGATCGGTTTACGCTCGGCCATGGCCGCCCGCTCTGCCAGCACTCTGAAGTGAAATCACCTGCAAATGAGGGACCAAGTGAATTCTCGACCGTCGATCACTCAGCAGGCTCTGCGCCCGGCGGCAACCGGGTTGCTGGTACCGCCCCCGGTGCTGGTGCATCCGGAGCGTTTGGATCCAGCTCACGATCTTCATCACCCGGCTTGTAAGTAAGCATCTTCTCGCGCAGCCAGGGGCCGATCCGCTTCTCGAAACCGTCCGCCAGGCTGAAGCCAGCCGGTACGATCAGCAGTGTCAGAACGGTTGATAGGATCAGGCCGCCAATCACGACGATGCCCATCGGCTGGCGCCATGCCCCATCCCCGGAAAGCGAGATCGCGGTGGGCACCATCCCCGCTGTCATGGCGACTGTGGTCATCACGATCGGTTGGGCGCGCTTGTGGCCGGCTTCCATGATAGCCTCAAGCTTCTGCGTTCCCTTCGCCATCTCCTCAATCGCAAAGTCGATCAGCAGGATCGAGTTCTTGGAAACGATACCAAGCAGCAGCAATATGCCGATATAGACCGGCATGCTCTGCGGCTGCCCGACCAACCAGATCAGCAAGATGCCGCCAAGCGGCGCGAGCGCGAGTGAGGTCATGTTGACCAGCGGGCTCATCAATCGCTTGTACAGCAGTACCAGGCAGGCAAACACCAAGAGGACACCAGCAATGATGGCGACGATCAGGTTTTGAACCAGTTCCTGCTGCCATTCATCTTCACCAACAACATCGCGGATCACCCCCTGAGGCAGATCGGCAAGCACCGGCAGCGCATCAACCTCGGCCTGAGCTGCACCTTTGAGCACACCGCTGGCCAAGTCAGCGCCGACCAGCACGCGCCGATTCTGGTTGTATCGCTGAATCGCAGTTGGACCCGAGCCGAATGTAATGTCTGCAACCCTGCCCAACGGAACCGATCCGCCGGTGTTGGTCTGCACTGGCAAGTTTTCGATGGTCGTCAGATCGGACCGCGCCTCTTGCGAAAGCTTCACCCGTATCGGGATCTGGCGATCCGAGAGTGAGAATTTCGCCGCGTTCTGCTCGATCTCACCCAGCGTCGCGATGCGAATCGTCTGGCTGAGCGCAAGTGTGGTCACACCCAGCTCGGCAGCGATTTGCTCACGCGGAGTGATGATGATCTCCGGCCGGTTGATGTCAGCGCTGATGCGCGGCGCAACAATCGTATTGAGCCCTTTCATCTGTTCGACCAAGTTGGTTGCAGTTTCTTCCAACAGTTCCGGGTCGGAACCGGCTAGCATGACCGTCAAGTCTCGGCCCGAACCAAAACCGCCGCTTTGCGATTCAAATCGGACGCGGGCATCGGGAATATCCTGCAGAAGCGGACCAACTTCGCGCTCGAACTCTATCGACGTGCGTTCGCGATCCTCCCTAAGAGTGATATAGATGTTGGCGTTGCCGATCCGCACCCGCTCAAGCATGATCTCGACTTCGGATTGCTCTTCGAGGATATCGACGACCTGCTCGGTCACCCGCTCAGTCGTTGCCAGCGTGGTGCCCGGCACCATTTCGATGTCGACCGTGCTGTTCGCATCGTCAATCGAGGGCTGGAACTGCCCCGGTATCTGGCCGAACAACAAAACCGTGATCAGCAGCGAAAACCAGCCAACGCCGAGCATCCAGACGCGATGATCGTAAAAACGGGCGGTCAAATAAGAAACACTCTGTCTGAAACGGTTGCCATCGCGGCTGCTGAAGAACTCAATGAACTTGAACACCAACCATCCCGCGAGAAGACCCGCAAAGGTGGCAGCCAGCAATATTACGATCTCGAAGACCTTGGCTACAAAACCGAACAGTCCGCTGTTCTCATCGCTTGAAGCCAGCCCCCCCATTGTGTTGGGAATGTCGAGGCCTGCTAACGCCCCATGTGTGATGAACATCCCGGCACCCGCAGCGCCCAGAAGGGCGATCACCGTCAAAAACAGCGAAATCACATAAAGCCAGCGGAACCGCGGCCCCGGCAGCCCTTCACGGCGGCTGCGCATCTTGCCGCGATCAAGCGACCAAGACAGGATCCGCATGTAGCGGTCCATCCACGGACCTTCACCGTGGGCGGCATTCCCTTTTGCTGAAAGGAAATAGGCCGCCATCATCGGCGTGATCATGCGGGCAACCGCAAGCGACATCAGCACCGCGACGACGACCGTGAGGCCGAAATTCTGGAAGAACTGACCCGAAATGCCCGGCATCAGGCCCACTGGCAGGAAGACAGCGACAATACAGAAGCTGGTGGCCACCACAGGTAGACCGATCTCATCCGCCGCGTCGATACTTGCCTGATAGGCAGTCTTGCCCATTCGCATGTGTCTGACGATGTTTTCGATCTCGACGATGGCATCATCGACCAACACGCCGGCGACAAGGCCAAGCGCGAGCAAGGATAGAAAGTTCAGGTTGAACCCGAGCAAGTCCATGAAGAAAAACGTCGGGATCGCCGACAGCGGGATCGCGACCGCAGAAATGAAGGTCGCACGCCAGTCTCTCAGGAACAGGAACACCACCACAACCGCCAACAGCGCGCCTTCGATCAGGGCCTGCATCGAGCTCTTGTACTGGCTTTCTGTGTAAACAACGGTGTTGAACAGCGGGATGAAGCGGATGCCGGAATTCTCCGCCTCGATCTTTTCGATTTCCGCCTTCGCTTCTTCAAAAACTGTGACATCCGACGCCCCACGGGCGCGGCTCATGTAGAAGTTCACAACCTCTCGATCACCGACCTCGCTGATCGAGGTGCGCTCAGAAAACCCATCCCGAACAGTGGCCACATCCGCCAAACGTATTGTACGCCCGCCGCCAAGCTGGATCTGGCGCTGGGACAGTTCGAATGCCGTATCGTTGTTGCCCAGAACACGGAGCGACTGACGCGTACCACCAACCTCGGCAAGACCGCCCGCCGCATCGACATTGGACTGGCGCAGCACGGAATTGATCTGCGATGCTGTGACACCGATCGCCTGCATCTTGGCCGGATCAAGGATGACCTCGATCTCTCGGTTCACACCGCCCCAACGCCCAACTTCAGCCATCCCTGAGATATCGGTCAGCCGCTTGGCAACGGTATCATCGATAAACCAGCTCAGCTGCTCGATCGTCATGTCGTTGGCTTCGACTGCGTAGATACCCAGGAAACCGCCGGCGATCTCGGCCTTGGTTATCCGCGGTTCGAGAATGCCATCAGGCAGGCTGCCGCGGACAGTGTCGATCGCATTCTTGACCTCGACAACCGCGTCATCTGGATCGGTTCCGATCTCAAATTCCACAAAAGTGCCCGAATTGCCTTCACTGGCAGTTGAATTGATCGATTTGACGCCATTGATCGAACTGAGCGCGCTTTCAACCCGCTGGGTGATCTGGTTTTCAATTTCGGTCGGAGCCGCACCCGGCTGTGAAATCGAAACCTGCACGCCAGGGAATTCAACGTCGGGATTGTTGGTGACGTCCATCCGAGCAAAGCTGAGCAATCCAGCGAACAACAGGCCGGTGAAGAACACCAGCGGGATCACCGGATTGCGGATCGACCAGGCTGAAATATTACGGAAGTTCATGGTCTATTCGCCTGCCTGATTTGCTCTTCGTCTTTACTTTATCGGTCGCCTGCGGCGCGAAAGATTGAGCGCAAGCTCACCCTTCTTCTCGTCGCGGATTCACCGTCTCACCTGGATTGAGGAAGCCACCGGCACGCAGGACCACTGACTCCGTTCCGTCAAGACCATCGACAATCGCGATACCATCGGCTGTTACCATCCCAGTCGTAACACTGCGGCGGACGGCCTTGTTTTCCTTGTCAACGATGTAAACGAAGCTGCCTTCGTCATCCGCCAGCACAGCGCTTTCCGGAAGGACAGTCGCAACGACAGTGCCGCTGTTGATCTCGGCAGTCGCAAAGCCGCCAGGTCGAAGCTCTACTGCGTAAGGCAGGGCGATGCGGGCCGTACCCTGCCGATTCTGCGGATCGATGATCGGTGAAACCTGCCAGACCTGCCCAGCAAAACTCTTTGCTGAACCGGTTGGCGTAACCGTAGCAGTGACGCCTTGCCCAAGTCCCGAAAGCTGGGTCTCGCTCAATTGGGCAAGCATTTCCATCTCGCCGCCACGGGCGATACTGAAGAGTGCGGGGCTGCCAGCCGAAACAGTCTGGCCCGGCTCGACATTGCGCGCCAGAATGAGGCCAGCAGAAGGCGCCACAATGTTGAGGCGCG
>JBCAXQ010000027.1:0-18137 GCA_038534015.1 Pseudomonadota bacterium
CCAGCCAGAGCGACCACATCACCTTCGCGAAGTCTTGCGGCGATCCGTGCGCCAAACGCTGCAATCGCGTCGAGATCGACCAGTTCCTCTCGCATCATGGCAGCTGGATGATCGCAGTTGTGCCCTTGCCCACTTCGCTTTCCAAAGCGAGCGAGCCACCGTGGGCTTCGATCAATTGCCGTGCGAGCGGGATCCCGAGACCTTGGCGGCGTTCGATCGAACCGTCTTCCTGAGTGCGAAAGCCCTCCTCTATCCGTGCCAAGTCTTCCTCGGCCATGCCAGGACCATCATCGGCGATCACGATCCTTGCACCATTATTCTCGTTGGATATCTCAATCAGAATCTGCCCGCCCTTGGGCGTTGCTGCGATAGCATTGTCGAGCAGGTTTCCGAGAGCCCGAGCAAGCTGCCTCGGGTCAGCCTCTACAATTCGTCCCTTGCGGCCCTTCAAATCAAGGCCGAGGCCAGCTTCTATTATGGCCTGTTCACGATCCCGAACAATCTTGGTGAGGAAAGGCAGCAGATCGGTCTCTTCCTTGTTTATCGGAAGCAGGCCAGCCTCGCTCTGCGACAGGTCGAGCACGTTCTCAACCTGGTCTGTCAGCCGTCCGACCGAATCTATGATCGCATCCACATACTCAGCCATATGTTCGTTGATTTCACCCGCTGCCCCGCTCTTGATCAGCTCTGCAAATCCCCCGATCGAGGTCAGCGGCGTGCGGAATTCATAGGACATATTGGCAAGGAAACGCGCCTTGACTGCATCGGCTTCCTCGAGCGCCTGATTGCGCTCTCGCAATGCCTTCTCCGCCTTCTGTGAATCAGTGATATCGAGCACAGTCAGCAGTCCGTTTCCATCCGGCAGCGGCACACCGGCAAACTCCAGCGTCCGCCCGTCTGCAAGGTCCACACGCCCACCTTTTTCTCGACGATCCAGCGTCGCCGCGCGGACCACGGCACCAATCTGCCTCGATTGAGCCGGTCTGGCGAGATTTTCACCGATGGCGCTCAAAAGCTCTTCGGCACTTGGATGCGTGTCGAGAAACTCGGGCGTGAGGCCCCAAGTTCCCGCAAAACTTCGGTTCCAAAGCTGCACCGATCCATCGGGGGCAAAGATCGCCAGCGCCTCGAACAGGCTGTCCAAAGTTGCTGTCCGGGTCCGCAGCAAAGTATCCCGCGTGGCAGACAAGGCCAAGCTTTCCGTGCGATCCTCCGCAATCAAAACCAGCCCCCCATCGGGCATCGGCTGGGCAACGATACGAAGGTGCGTCCCACCAGGAAGCGGCCATGCCTCTTCTTGCGTGGATTGTGCCGCGAACCATTGCAGCCTTTCGCGCCGCCATTCCGGGAAATCACGCACTTCCGGCGTGCAGCCATCTTCGCGCGCTTCGGCGAGAAAACGTTCAAAGGGTTTGTCTTCCTCCACAGCGTCGGACTGGAGCGCGAAAAGGCGACGGAAAGGGCGGTTGGCGAATGTCAGCCGTTCGTCCGCATCGAACTGCGCCACTCCGACAGAGAGCTGGTCAAGCATCGCACGCTGCGCATCGCGGAATGCCCGGAATTGGCGCGCCTGTTGCTCCTGCTCTTCAATGTCGATTGCATATCCAGCCACACCTTCTTTCCCGATAGGCAAATCACTGACCCGCAATGTTCGACGTTCACCGTGAAGTGTTGCTGCGGTGACCCGTTCATTTTTGGTCTGGTCAGTTAAACAGGCTTTGGCGATTTGGGCTGGCGACTGGCCGTCAACGGTTTCGAGCAGTTCGACCTGGTCAGCCACGACCATGGCCGCGCTCTGTGCCCCTACCGCATCGACATAAGCCTGATTGACCAGCTGCAACTGCGCATCACCGCTGCGAAACCACATTGGAACTGGCGCTGCCTCGATCAAACTGACCAACGCGGCGAAGTCCCCTTCCGCCCTCGCAGCGGCTGAACGCAGCTGCAAAAGTTCGTCTTCGCTCTCCGAAAAATCGAACACCCAAACAAGCGCTGCCCCCCCAGGGGACACCTTTGCATCTGCTAAGGAGCCCTGCATGGCCAGACTGCGGGTCGAACCGGGCGGCGTGATCGAGATATTGAATGGCTGTGCTGTTTTCTGGGTTGTGCGGACGGCCTCTGAAAACTGTTCGACTTGCGAGTGGGAAAGGCCGATGCCTTCGCCGCCATCAAGCTCACTGATGTATTTGGGCATCGATTCCAGCCCTAGCCAGCGCGCCAACCTTTCGGGCGCTTCGATCCGGCCATCCACCCGCACGAGCACTGGAATAGCCGGGGCAACGTCCAGCATCGTCTGCATCCGCCTGAGCGAAGTCTGCAACGCCTTGGTCCGCCGGGTCTTGCTCGCCGAACGCACCATCAGCATTGCCGCGCCCACCGTCCAAGCGGCAAGCACGAGGCCAATTATGGCAAGCACGGTCGGCGTCAATTCCATCTCAGATGAGCTATGCGGCACGCTGCCATGTTGCAACGGCTAGAAGAGAAAAAGCCCCCACCGAAGCGAGGGCTTGATCATGTTCCGCGACAACCGGATGCCATCGGCTGATTGCTCAATACCGGTAATGGTCCGGTTTGAACGGCCCTTCGACCGGAACACCGATATAGTCGGCCTGGCTCTGGCTCAATTTGCTGAGCTCCACGCCAAGCTTCTCTAGATGTAGCGCGGCGACCTTTTCATCGAGATGCTTGGGCAAGACGTACACTTCGTTCGCGTAGTCCTCTGACTTAGTGAACAGCTCAATCTGGGCGAGCGTCTGGTTGGTGAAGCTAGCGCTCATGACAAAACTCGGGTGACCGGTCGCGCAGCCGAGATTCACCAGGCGACCTTTCGCGAGAATGAGGATCGACTTGCCGTCGGGGAAGGTCACCATATCGGTGCCTTCCTTGATTTCTTTCCACTCGTAATTGTCGAGCGCAGAAATCTGGATCTCGCTGTCAAAGTGGCCGATGTTGGACACGATCGCCATATTCTTCATGGCTTTCATGTGCTCGCCGGTGATCACACCTTCATTGCCCGTCGCGGTGACGAAGATGTCGGCGCGCTTCACACCTTCATCCATCGTCACGACCTCATAGCCATCCATTGCCGCCTGCAGCGCGCAGATCGGATCAATTTCTGTGACCATCACGCGGGCACCACCATCGCGCAGAGACGCGGCCGAGCCCTTGCCGACATCGCCATAGCCAGCGACGCAAGCGACTTTGCCCGCCAACATCACGTCGGTCGCGCGGCGGATCGCATCGACGAGCGATTCCTTGCAGCCATAAAGGTTGTCGAACTTCGACTTGGTCACGCTGTCGTTCACATTGATCGCTGGGAACGGCAGTTTGCCTTGCTTGGCGATCTGGTAAAGGCGCATGACCCCGGTGGTGGTCTCTTCAGACACACCCTTGATGGCCTTCACCGAACGGGTGAGGTAACCAGGCTTCGCCGCAACATAGGCCTTGAGCGCGCGCTGAAATTCAATCTCTTCGGCATTTGCTGGATCAGGCATTTCTTCACCCGCTTCAATCCGCGCGCCCCACAGCGCGAACATCGTGGCGTCTCCGCCGTCATCCAGGATCATATTCGCTGTTAGATCGGGGTCGGCTTCCGTAGACCAGTCGAATATCCGGCCAACATAGTCCCAGTAATCAGCAAGGCTTTCACCTTTGATCGCAAACACAGGAATGCCTTGATCAGCAATAGCAGCGGCAGCGTGGTCTTGCGTCGAAAAGATGTTGCATGTCGCCCAGCGCACTTCGGCGCCGAGCGCGACAAGCGTCTCGATAAGAACGGCCGTCTGGATAGTCATATGCAGAGAGCCGGTGATGCGCGCACCCTTAAGCGGTTGCGCCGCCCCATATTCGTCTCGAAGCGCCATCAGGCCGGGCATTTCGGTTTCGGCAATGGCGATCTCATCGCGGCCAAATTCGGCCAGCGCGATGTCTTTGATGATATATTCCTGGGTGGCGGCAGCGGTAGCCATGGAGTGTCTCCAGTCAGGGAGTTGTTGTTGTTCGCGCACCTAGCCGCCTGCCCGGTCAAGAGCAAATATAAAGTATTCTTTATATGTGCATCTCGCGCATACCAGATCCTTGGCCGCCGTCCCTTGCATCGAACACGCTCGCCATTTAGGTCGCTTCCGGAAACGAGCTAAGCAAGTGGTCACACCCATAGCACAACGTCGCACCCTAATCGCCGCTTCGACTGCAACCCTCGTTGTATTGGCAAGCCCGTCCTCCGGGCAGGACCCGGACAAGCGATTCACAGACTTCGCCGACACTGTAGTCGAGTATTACGACGTGCCGAGTACTCGGGAGCGTGACATCCGCCGTTCGCTCAATGAGCTCGGTCCGGTCTCGACGACTAAAAACGAACGATTCGATGCCCTGACAGCCTACAATTTTCGCTGGCGAACCCGCACCAAGCCCGATGGCAATTGTGACGCACAAATCGACTTCACATCTACGGTCACATTCCCGCAGCTTGAGAACTATGCAGGACTTTCACGCAGTGCCCGCCGAAAATGGGACGCCTACATCCTGGAACTTGAGCGGCATGAAGTTGGCCATCTTGAGATCACGTATTCGGTGCGGCCTGCCGTCGAAATCGCGTTCGACGGTGTCTCCTGCGAAACTGGACGCCAGCGAATCAAAGCAGCCCTTGCGCAGCTTCGCGATCTCCACGTGCAATATGATGACCTGACCGACCACGGTAAGCGAACCGGCGCCACTTTCCCTTGATCGAACCCAGTCATTGCACCGTCGCGCATGGTCGCTACAGCCGAGTTCACAACATTCGAAAATACAATGACAGGAGAATAGCGATGACGATTTCGATTGGTGACAAACTCCCTGATGTTCAGATGGTCAAGGCGACTGCCGAAGGCCCGCAGCCCGTCCAGTCGGGCGAGTATTTCGCTGGCAAGAAAGTCGCGCTCTTCTCTGTGCCTGGCGCTTTCACACCGACCTGTTCGGCCAAACATCTGCCCGGATTTGTCGAGAAAGCAGGCGACCTGAAAGAAAAAGGCGTCGATGAAATTGTCGGTACGGCTGTAAACGACGCTTTCGTTATGGGCGCATGGAATTCCGCGGCCGGGTCTGACGACATCACTATGCTGGCCGACGGCAACGCCGAATTCGTCGATGCGGTAGGCTTGACGATGGACGGTTCCGGTTTTGGCATGGGCAAGCGCGGCCAGCGCTTTTCAATGGTGGTCAATGACGGCGTTGTCGAGCAGCTAAACGTCGAAGAAGGCCCAGAGTTCAAGGTTTCGAGCGCGGACTACATGCTCGACCAGCTTTGATTTGAGCCACCAACGGCAACAAATAAGGGCGCCATGCAAGGCGCCCCTTTTTGTTGTGGTGATGTAATCTGATTGTCCTCAAAACAGGCAGGACCGAGAAATATCAAGCGATAGAGCTCAATTCGGTTGGCAGAATCCAGACTTGGGCTCGCCGCGTGAAAATACTTCGAGGTGGGTCCACATGCTCAGGTCAAAACCAGCAACGAATCAATAGCCCATCAGGCTCATGACTTCTTTGCGGCTGCGATGATCTTCAAGGAAGCAGCCCATCATTCTGCTGGTGAGCATTTCCACTTCATGCACCTTTACCCCGCGGCCCGTCATGCATCCATGTTCGGCTTCGATCACCACCGCCACGCCGCGCGGCTCGAGGTTCTTCCAGATGCACTCGGCCACTTCCGCTGTCAGCCGTTCTTGCACCTGGAGCCGGTTTGCGAACCCGTGCAGGACACGTGCGAGCTTGGAAATGCCAACGACCTTCTGGTCGGGAAGGTACGCAATGTGGGCCTTGCCCTTGATCGGGGCCATGTGATGTTCACAATGCGAGTGGAACGGGATGTCTTTCAACAGCACGATTTCGTCATACCCGCCAACTTCTTCGAATATCCGAGAAAGGTGAATGGCCGGATCTTCCTGATTGCCGCGACAATATTCCAGCCAAGCGCGACCAACACGCTTTGGCGTATCTAGCAGACCCTCACGCTCGGGATCATCACCAGCCCAGCGCAAGATGGTTCGAACCGCGTCTTGCACGTCTTCGGGCACATCGGGTTTGTTCAATGGATTCTCCGGGTCGAATTCGTCGTGATCATGCACATTCATGTAGTTCATAGCACGGTCTTTCTTTTCATAGATGGAAAGACCGCGGCCCGGCCCGTCCAGTGTTCAGCATGATCCCAAGGGTAAGAAACATCGAAGTTTCATTGGGTTCCGCGTGTTGCGCACTTTGCATGAATGGCTTGCCCATTGCGCAGTTTGCGACGTTTCCTACATCACAAGCTAGGTATGAAACTGCAGAATGCATCTCCGACTGACTTTGAACGCGTGGCCCGAGCAACAATTGCCAGTCTGCCAGAAAGGTTTCGGCAAGAACTGGAATCCGTGGTCCTGGTGGTCGAGGAATTTGCGACAACAGAGCAATTGGCTGCCGTCGACATAGCAAACAAATGGAACCTGACAGGCCTTTACGAAGGCGTCCCGCTGACTGAAAAGTCGGTCTGGCGTGGTGGAGACATGCCCCCGACAATAAGCCTGTTCCGCCAACCATTGCTTGCCGAGTTGCGGGAGACCGGCGTCGATTTTGAAGAACTTGTACGCCACGTCGTGATCCACGAGGCCGGTCATCACTTCGGCTTTAGCGATGATGATATGCATGCGCTGGAAGACAGCGCTCACTGAGATATGCCTCCGGCTTGAACCAAGCATCAAACAAAAAAGCCCACCCCGACAGGGATGGGCTTTCTTGGCGCGCCAGGAAGGATTCGAACCTCCGGCCGCCTGATTCGTAGTCAGGTACTCTATCCAGCTGAGCTACTGGCGCGCGGAAGATCGGGCACATAAGGGGCTGCGAAGCGCATTGCAATCCCTTTAGAGCCACCGACCAGGCTATTCTTCTAAATGAACGCGGATAGGCTGATATCCAGTGGCGGCTTGTCGAGTCTCAGGATTTCATCGCGGGCGAACCACCCTGTCGCGCCTCCTTCCAGAGACATTGGCTCACCGACCCAATGATCGATTCTGTAAAGAAGGATGACAACCGGTCTATTCCGGTCATGGGTCGTTTCCTGGGCAAACCCGATCGGCACGCAACCGCTTGCGTCGATCGAGATTCCCAACTCCTCCTTCAGCTCTCTAACCAGTGCAACCGTAGGCATTTCAGGGCTTTCAACCTTACCACCAGGGAATTCCCAGAGGCCGCCATGGTGCTTTTCGAAAGGTCTGCGATGCATAAGCCAGCAACCATCCTCCCTCCGCAAAGCACCGGCAACGACCGGTAGCCAGGCTGCTCCTGATGTCGGTTTTTTTTCCATCTTGATCGGCTCCGATAACCATTTCTTAAGGGGATCAGCCGATTTGGGAAGCATCAGGAACGTAAGAGACGGGTGTTTCCATGCTTTTGACGAAATTCCTTAGGGAACTAGCGAACGACAAAACAGGTGCCACTGCCGTTGAATATGGACTGATAGTGAGTCTGATCGTGATTGCCGCGGTCGGTGCTTTCCAGGCTGTTGCCAACGAAAACACCAGCATGTGGGGTAGCGTTCAGACCGCTGCAGAAGAATCGATGGGTGGCGGAGACGGATAAGGAAAGATCCGGATTAGGACCTTTTTAACGGCTGCAAATTATCCATCGAATGTCCGCCGTCGGGTGGACACGGGTACCGAAGACTGAACCAGGAGACTACAAATGAACTTCATCAACAAGCTGGCTCGTGACGAGCAGGGCGCAACCGCAATTGAATATGGCCTGATCGCCGCTCTGATCGCAGTTGCTGCAATCACTGCGATGACCAGCCTCGGCAACCAGCTCGCAGAAACCTTCTCGACTGTTGCTAGCAGCATGGACACTGGCGACGACGAGTAAGTCTTTACTCTTCTCGTTAGAGAAAAATGAAAGCGGCGGGGGTTTCCCCGCCGCTTTTCATTTGTGAGCAGTGTATCGAGGCTTGGCTGCTCGCAGCCCTGCTTCGCAGTCAAAGGCGATAGAATAATCTCACCGCCCGCGAACCACGATTTTCACTTTCTGCCCAGGACGTACACTGTCATTGGATCCTAGTGCATTGAGCACGCGGAAGCGCGCCTCTTGCGAGTCGGAATAGGCCATTCTACGTGCCAACGACTGAACCGAATCGCGGCTCCCTACAGTCACCACATCTATCCGCCGGGGAACAATTGCACTGGCTTCACTGGAGCTCACGCGACGCATCGATTGGAACATTGATGCAAATGTATTCCCCCGTCCGGCCGGCGTAATCGCCGCAAAATGGTAGGCTCGATCAGTCGAAAACTCATACGCGAAGACCGTAAGATCGACCTGCGAGTTGCCGTTGTTCACCCTCGCCGTTCCATAAGCTGCCTTAATACCGTTCACTGTCGTGCGCTGCACACTGGATGGGGCGAGATTGCCGCCTTCACCGCCAAGCGCGGCAAACTGCTGTCGAACATAGGTATCGAGGTTACCGTTATAGGGCGCGAGCGTGAGCTGTGCCTGGCCGCTCTGGCCGTTGACGCTGACCGCTCGGGTCCCATTCACCATGTAAAAGCCCTGCGGAGCCGTGAACGCCAATCGCATTATGGGGTGGATGAAATCGCTGCCCTCGATAACGCCTTGCTCGGGATCGTCACCGTACAACAATCCATCGATCCGGCTCAGAAACGTGTCGCGATTCGTAACCGATCCGGCCAATCCCTGCGCCTTCGTTAGCGCGGTCTGGACTCTGCTCGCAGGATCAGGGTGCGTCGATGCCCACTCTGGCACTGTCGCGTTGTTGCGCCCTTGCAAGCGCGCATCGAGCGAGTTTTGCGCCGCGAGGCTTGCCAGCACTGTGCTCATCGCGCGTGGATCATACCCCGCACTGGTAAGATACTGAATTCCGAGGTCATCCGCCTCAAGCTCCTGGCTCCGCGAGAACCGGAGCGTAAGCAGCTGAGAACCCTGAAGGAAACCTCGCGAGATCGTATTCCCGATGCTGCTATCGCCAAGCAGAATTGAACTGCCAATGGCTCCCAGTACGCCGAGTATTGAATTGCGCTGTGCGGCCTGTTGGCGTCGCTGCGAATGGCGCGCAGCAACATGGCCCACCTCATGCCCCAGAACACCGGCGAGCTCCGCTTCGTTGTTCATCAGGCTCACAAGTTGCCGTGTCGTGTAGATATACCCGCCCGGTATCGCGAAGGCATTGTTGACCGAACTGTTCAGCGTGCTGACGGTAAAGCTCGCGCGCGCATTGCCGAGACCCGATTGAACCGCGATGTTCTTGCCGATCTGTTCGACATATTGCGCCTGAGAGCCTGTCATCGCCCCGCCAAACTCGGCCAGCAATTGTGGATGGTATTCCGCGCCCTGCTGCGCTTCCGATTGTGTAATCGGAGTCGAAGCAGAAGGTATTGTTCCACCCCCCAGACAGCCTGAAAGCGCCAGCGCGAGGGGCGCAGCCGCCGTGATTGCCAGAGTTCTGGTAGATAGTGCCATTTGGATTCTCCCGCTTCCGAATGCAGCTGCCCCACCAGACGCCGCGTTTGTCCCTTAAACGAGAAAGTATCGGAATATCAGGTGATGGGGCAAGCCCCGGCCAGCTGATTCCTATCCGCCGATCTGCAGAAAACGCTCTTCGCGGGTCTGGACGAGTGTTTCAGGCGACAAATCGACAAGCGCGTCCATCTCTTGCGAAATGACTTTCGCCATCGACTTTGCGGTCGCTTCCGGATCGCGATGAGCGCCCCCAACGGGTTCCTTGATGATCCGATCAATCACGCCCAGACGTTTGAGATGCTGAGCGGTGACTTTCATCGCCTGCGCCGCATCGGAAGCCTTCTCAGCCGTGCGCCATAGAATCGACGCGCAACCTTCGGGCGAAATAACCGAATACACCGAATGCTCCAGCATCAGCACACGTTCAGCGCTTGCGAGCGCAACTGCCCCTCCTGATCCGCCTTCTCCCACAATCACGGAAACCATTGGAACCGGCAATGCCAGGCACGCTTCGGTTGATCGTGCGATCGCTTCGGCCTGGCCGCGTTCCTCAGCTTCGATCCCCGGAAACGCGCCCGAAGTGTCCACCAGAGTCACGACAGGCAATCCGAACCGCCCGGCCAATTCCATAAGGCGGATGGCCTTTCGGTAGCCTTCGGGTTTGCCCATTCCAAAATTGTGCTTGATCCGCGTCTCGGTATCGTGCCCTTTTTCATGCCCTATCAGCATGATCCGGCGACCGTTGAGGCGCGCAAATCCACCCATTATGGCCAAATCATCGCCGAAATAGCGATCGCCACCGAGCGGCATGAACTCATCAAATGCCATCTCGACATAATCACGGAAATGTGGACGCGAAGGATGCCGCGCCACTTGCGTCTTTTGCCATGGTGTCAGCGAGGCATAGGTGCTCGCAAGCAGATCAGCACTTTTGGCTTCGAGCCGCTCGATCTCGCCAGCGATATCGATATCGTCATTGGCATCAGCGCTGCGGAGTTCGGCAATGCGCTCTTCTAACCGCGCAACCGGTTTCTCGAAATCGAGATAGGAAATCATGGTTCGCCAGCTAGTCTTATGTTGCGCGGGAGGCAAGCGGATGTCGTGCATTGACCAAAGCGACCAGCCGCGCGGAATCGACATGAGTGTAGATTTGCGTGGTCGCAATATCGGCATGCCCCAACAAAGTCTGGAGCACCCGCAAATCCGCTCCTCCCTCAAGCAGATGCGTTGCAAAAGCATGCCGCAGAACATGCGGGCTGATACGCGACGGGTCGAGATCGGCCCGACCAGCCAGTTCTTTAAGCATCTGGTACAGCCGCACGCGGCTCAGATGCTTGCCCTTGCGCGAAGGGAAAAGGTAGCGCGAGTCGTCAGGGCGGACCGCCAGCCAAAGAGAGATCGCTTCCTTCGCACGATCACTAACAGGGACCATGCGCGCCTGTCCGCCTTTACCCACCACCGTTAGCAAGGGCGCATCGCGCGGCACTGCAGAAAGCGGAAGGGAGACCAATTCGGTGGCGCGCAGTCCGGAACCATAAAGCAGCTCAAGCAGCGTCAGCTGTCGCACTGCGACAGGTTTGCCACTGTCAGCCTCAAGTTCCGCGCGTTCAAACAGGGTTTCCACCTGATCATGCGACAAAAGCTTGGGCAACGGCCGCCTTGCTCTAGGATTTGGCAGAGATCCTGATGGATCATCTTCGCGCCAGCCTTCGTCAACTGCGAAGCCGAAAAACTGCCGCAATGCTGATGCCTTGCGCGCTACTGTGGATGGAGCGAGAGGAGACCAATGCATCGCGAGCTTGCCAACTTTGTCCCTGTCGGCAGTGGCCAAATCGCCAATGATTTCCTCCGCGCCTTCAAGATCACGACGATACGCGGCAAGCGTATTTGCCGCTGCGCCCCGCTCGGCAGCGAGCATATCAAGAAAGGCTAAGGTGGCTGAAGACATTTCGCTCGTGTAGCTAGAGGGAAGGACCCTACCCGCGAGCGACCGCCTCCGCGGCGATCATCCGGGCCTCGGCTTCAAGACCCACCTGATTGAGAGCCGAAACGATATGGTAGAGGTGCAGTGGCGTCATCTGATCCCAGCTTGAACCCTGCATCCCCAATCCAGCCAGCATCGCCACCATCGCCGGATTCCCGACCTCCGCGGCGCGCGTAATCATCTGAGTCCACCGTGTCTCTCGCCCCAGATCCAGATCAAGCTGGCTGGCGAATGACGACGAATCGCTCTCGCTGAGGCGTCCCATCGCAGACAGGCCAGCAACGAGGAAGGCCGATTTGCGCTGCTGCGCGCTGCCATCGTCTCCAAGGAAAGCACTTACAGAATCCGCCGATGCCGCACTTGCTTGCGGATTCGACAGCGAAATCAATGCCCAGGCCAGTCCACCATCCGGTACAGAACCAGCCCATGCTGCCGCATCGCGATCAAGCCCCGCTGCCAGCATCGAAGCAATAAGATTTCCGGCATCACCCGCATAGCTTCCATCAGGCGGGAATCGCGCTGCAGCATAGGCCGTTAGGACAAGACCCGAAAAATCGGCTTCGTTGCTGTCTCCCCAAAGAGTGCGCATGGCCTCCAACCGGTCCGAAAGATCGCTTGCAGCGTAGGCTTCGCGCAGCCGCGTAGAAACGGCCGCTGTCCCGCCAGAAATTGAGTTATCCGCATATATCTGGCTGTAGAGTCCAACCACCGCTGCGGATGAGAAAATCCCCTCCCCGGCAGCGCGCGTGGCATAGGTAGCACGCTGATCGAGTGGTAGCATTGCACCAACCGCGCCAGCACGCTGATAATAAGGCGAGAGGTCAGCCATCAGCGCTTCGGGAATGGGCTCACCAACCGCATTGGCCAGCGCAAATCTCCAAGGATTGAGTTCGTCAACTCCATCCCATTCGATAGCTACGCCACCTCCGCCGCGGCCACCAGCCCCTGCGAATCGCTGCGCCAGCAGAATATCAATCGGCGGGGCGATTTCGTTTTCCAGGGCACGGTCGAGCAGTCGGCTGGCCAGCGCGCTCTCACCAGCAAATCCACTGCATATGGCTTGCCAGAGGGTCCATTGGGCGTCTTCTCGCGATGAACCCTGCAATCGAACAGCGGGACAAGCACCGGCGATATCGGCTGTGCCGATGTATGCTTCAAGCGCGGCATTGGTTAGCGGCGTATTCCAATTGCCTGTGTCGACATCCTGCGCGATCGAGCGCGCGGCCGCAAATTCGCCCAATCCATTCAGCACTTCGGCTCTCAGGGCGGCAAACTCGACAGGGCTCATCCCGGCCGGAGCTGCCAAACGGCTCACCAGGGTGCGACGCAGCAAGATATGGCCCCAGCGTGAAACGAGCGGCCCCTTCGTGCCAGAAAGCGCGGCACGAACGAGGCTGACAGGCTGGCGGGCAAACGAACTCGCCACAAACCCACCCTCTGAAACGCTCAGCACACCAACTTGCGATAAAGCGCGCCGAGCAGCTGGCGGAATATCGAACCGCGGTTTCAGGCCAAGCAGATCGTCGAGGTCGTCAGTCGACATATCCTCAAGCTCTTCGAGTGAGGGCAAGCTCTCAAGGTCTCCGGCAGAGATCGTCGGTACCGGCGGAAGTTCAACCGGCCCGCCAGGTGCCCCCTGAGGGGGAGCAGTGCCGGGCAGCACCGTCCCCGGCGTTACCGGCGGGGCGACGCTCGGCGCTGACGTAGGTGTCGGAGCGGGCGTTGGAGCTGGGGTTGGTGTGGGTTGACCAAAGCCAGGGGGAAGGAGAGACTCAGGAGCCTCTTGCGCCACTGCGATGCTCGCAACCAACGCGGCCACTCCGACCGTAACAACCAATCCAGACTTGCGCATCAGCCCGCCCCCGGTACCGGCACGTTATGGGTGATTGGATGAAGCGGTTCCTCTCCACCATCAAACCAGGCGAGGGCCAAAACGCCGATCACAAACGCTGCGGCATACCATTTCCATCGGCGCCCGTGAGTGCGGCCTGAGATTGATGTTTCCATCGAAAGAATCTTGCTTCTGCTTCGAGCCATGTTGCGCGCGCTTTACCCCATCTATAGGCCATGCCGCAATGACTGAGCAGCTGACTTTGAACGACAAGGACCTTGCCAGGATCGGAGCGCGGATTGATCGCCCGATTGTCTTGGTCGGCCTGATGGGCGTGGGCAAATCTACAGTGGGCAAAAGGGTCGCAGCGATGCTGCGGCGTGACTTCATTGATGCCGACGAGGAAATCGAACATGCGGCACAACGGTCGGTGAGCGAAATATTCGAGGAATTCGGTGAAACCTATTTTCGCGACGGTGAGCGGCGTGTGATCGCCCGGCTGATGGAAGAAGGTGCGGGCGTAATTGCAACCGGAGGCGGTGCCTTTGCTGATCCGCAAACCCGGGCTCTGATCCTCGAACGAGGATTCGCCGTGTGGATCGATTGCGACATCGAAACGCTCGTCGAACGCACATCACGGCGCGATACCAGGCCCTTGCTTCAATCGGGTGACCCAAAAGAGATCCTGACGCGGCTGTATCGGGAACGCGAGCCATTCTATTCGCAATCACATATACGCGTGACGAGCAAAGACGGACCGCACGGCGAAACAGCAGAAGCAATAATCGAGGCAATTGATCGATGGCTGTAAACATCCCCGTAGAACTGGGCGGTCGATCCTATAATGTTTTGGTCGGCAGTGGCCTGCTGGAACAGGCAGGCGAGTCTGCCGAATCACTGCTGCGAAAACCTGCAGTTCCTCTCGTCGCAGACGCGAATGCATGGAAACACCATGGCGAGCGGCTCGCCGCGGGTCTTTCCGCAATCGGCAAGGACGTGGTGCTTTATGAGGTCGCACCCGGAGAGGGTTCGAAGAGCTGGAACAGTCTCGAGGCGCTGACCAACTGGTTGCTGGCGCAAGGTGTGGAGCGCGGTGACCACGTCATTGCATTGGGTGGCGGGGTTGTAGGTGACCTCACGGGATTTGCCTGTGCGATCCTGAAGCGCGGCAGTGGCTTCATCCAGATTCCAACGACGTTGCTGGCTCAGGTCGATAGTTCGGTCGGTGGCAAGACGGCGATCAACACCACCGCCGGAAAGAACCTGGTAGGGGCGTTTCATCAGCCCTCTCTGGTGCTGATCGATACAAAAACGCTCAACACATTGCCAGACCGCGAAATGCGCGCTGGCTATGCTGAAGTGATCAAGTACGGGGTTCTGGGTGATCCAGCCTTCTTTGATTGGCTAGGTGAGCACGGAACCAAGGTGGTCACACACGATGATGCAGCCCTAACCCACGCGATTGCGACCAGCGTTGCGGCAAAGGCGCGGATTGTAGCCGAAGATGAGCGCGAAACGACCGGCGTGCGCGCTCTGCTCAATCTTGGTCATACGTTCGGGCATGCGCTGGAAGCAGAAACCGGGTTTTCCAGTCATTTGCTGCACGGAGAAGGCGTTGCCCTCGGCATGGTACTTGCCGCCCGCTATTCGGCACGACGCGGTCACATTGGAAATGCCGACGCAGAAAAGGTTGCGAGAGCGATTGCCGCGTCAGGTCTTCCCTCTGAGATATCGGCGCTGGGACTAAAGGCTGATGGAGCCAACCTCGTTGACCATATGCTCCACGACAAGAAAATGGACGCCGGTACCTTACCGTTCGTCTTGCTGAACGCGATTGGCGATGCGTTCCTGGCCAAAGATGTGGATCTCACCGATGTCGCAGCTTTCCTTGATGAACAGCTTTGCGTGCCGGAACCAGCCCGGTGACTCGGTTCGTCGACCTTTCGATCCCGATCACCAATGATGTAGTCTCGGATCCGGAAGTCATGCGCCCCAAAATTCAATACATGACGCACGAAGATACGTGGGCACAGATCGCGATGTTCTTTCCCGGGCTTGAGAAGGACGACTTGCCGGATGGCGAGGGTTGGGCGGTCGAGATGCTCGAGCTGTCGACCCACAATGGCACGCACATGGATGCTCCATGGCATTACCACTCGACCACAGACGAGGGAGCTTCCCCGGCTCCAAGCATTGACGAAGCGCCACTTGATCGATTTTTCCGCCCGGGCGTGAAGCTGGATTTCTCGCGCCTTCCGCATGGGCATGTTGTTGGTGCGGGGGAACTCGAAGCAGCATTTCAAGAGATCGGGTATGAGCTGCAACCGCTTGATATCGTTCTGATCCAATCCGGAGCAATCTACGGAACCGAAAACTTTACAGATCAAGGGGTTGGTTTGGGCGCTGAAGCAACCCTCTGGCTAACCGAGCGGGGAGTGGAAGTTGTTGGCACCGATGCGTGGAGTTGGGACGCGCCGTTCAGCCACACGGCCAGGCGCTGGGCCGAAACAGGCGACCCGTCGATCATCTGGGAAGGCCACAAGGCCGGGCGGATCCGCCCCTATTACCAGATCGAAAAGCTCACCAATCTCGAAAACCTACCAAGCCGCGGCTTCACCTTTAGCTGCTTTCCGGTGAAGATCGAGCGTGCCAGCGCCGGCTGGATCCGTGCAGTGGCGATGATCGAGGACTAGCTGGCTTTTGCCCTGGTTAGACAGCGGGACGATTGGGCAGCTTCGAAACCTTCGTACCAACATTGCCCAAGCTCGCGACGTTCGCCCCCTCTTCATCGGCCACCATCTCGTCATGCTCCGCAAACAGCCGCTCAATATCAGCGCGCCGTTCAAGCAGCATATGCGCAATGCCGGGTGCAAGGCTCTCCCCATCGCCAATCTGGCCCAGCAAGGCAGCGATGTCGGCTTCCGTGGCCTCACGCGCATTGCGGTGAAAATGACCTTTGTTGTCGAAGAAACCTGTGCCCTTCTTCGCCATAACCAAACTCCTTTTCGAGCGCCGATGATTCGACCGCCGAAAGGTTCCTAGAAAGCGAAGCCTATTTCCAGCTTGATTGTGGAAAATCGCAAGTGATTGCCAGTCTATGGCTCTGACGGATAGTTTTTACTTCCCCACGAGCGCCAAAAATATCCCGACGCTGAAATTTTCTACCTACACCAATGTAAGTATTTGAGTTGCAGTGGTTAGCTTACTCCAACTCGAGGATCACCGCATCGACGGCCAGGCTTTCGCCCTCAGATGCGTTGATCTTGGCGATTGTGCCTTCCTTCTCGGCGCGGAGGATGTTTTCCATCTTCATCGCCTCAACCGTTGCCAAGGGTTGCCCCGGTTGAACCTCTTCGCCCTCGCCCACATGCAGCTTCACCAGCATCCCGGGCATCGGGCAGATCAGCATCTTGGAAAGATCGGGCGGTATCTTCTCGATCATGTGCTGTGTCAGTGATGCAAGCCGCGCGGGCAGAACGAGCGCTTCATGCGTCGCGCCCCGCGTCGTGATCCGCCAGCGCACACCGTGGCGTTCAACCTGGATGCCCATATCATTGTCGCCGGTGACCTGAGCGAAGACATCTCCGACCTCCCAGTCCCAGGTGCCGCGCATGGTTACCCCATCCACGGTTGCACCGCCGACTTCGAGCAGCACGTCGAAAGCGCGATCGTCAATCTTCACCATCCAGTCTGATGGCGGATTGTCCGTACCGTTGAGCTGACCGGATATCTTGCGCCCGCGCACTTGCTCGGTGAACTCGGCCCCGGCAAACAATGCCGCGAGCTGGCGCAGCCACGCATCGTCAGCTGGCGCACCGGTGAACCCGTCCGGGTATTCCTCAGCGATGAAGCCGGTCGTCAGCTCGCCCGAGCGAAAGCGTTTATGCTGCATGATCGCGCTGAGAAAATCGACATTGTGCCCCAAGCCTTTGATCCGGAACGCATCGAGCGCCTCGATCTGCTTGTCTGCCGCCTCATCGCGTGTCTCACCCCACGTGATCAACTTGGCGATCATCGGGTCATAGAACATCGACACTTCGCCGCCTTCGAACACACCATCATCGATACGAACGCCATCAACGCCGCGGCGACCATTGGGATTCTTTGGATTGTCTGGGCCATCATCAGTCCAACCTTCGAGTGGCGGCTTGTATTCGACCAAGCGGCCTGTCGAAGGCAGGAACCCGCGATAGGGGTCCTCGGCATAGACACGGTTTTCGATCGACCAGCCGTCAATGCCGATGTCTTCCTGTTTGAGAACAAGCTCTTCGCCCGCTGCGACGCGGATCATCTGCTCGACCAGATCGACGCCGGTTATCGCCTCGGTCACGGGGTGTTCGACTTGGAGCCGGGTGTTCATTTCGAGGAAATAGAAGCTCTCACCGGTCGGATCTGCACCGCTGACAATGAGTTCGACGGTCCCAGCAGAATGATAATCCACCGCCTGCGACAGGGCCACGCATTGTTCTCCCATCGCCTTTCGCATTTTGTCGGTGACGAATGGCGATGGTGCTTCCTCAACCACCTTCTGATGACGCCGCTGGATCGAGCATTCGCGTTCGTTCAAGTAAAGAATGTTGCCGTGCTTATCGCCGAGGATTTGTATTTCGATATGGCGCGGGTTCTCAATGAACTTCTCGATAAAAACGCGGTCATCGCCGAAACTGTTGAGCCCCTCACGTTTGGTCGCCTCAAATCCTTCGCGCACGTCCTTCTCAGACCAGGCCAGCCGCATTCCCTTGCCTCCGCCCCCAGCCGAAGCCTTCATCATCACCGGATAACCGATATCATCCGATATCTCGACCGCATGGTCGGTATCGCGGATCTCGCCGGTCGGCGAGA
>JBCAXQ010000028.1:0-17950 GCA_038534015.1 Pseudomonadota bacterium
GTAATTGTCTGAGTGTAAGCGCTCTTTGGAGACTTTCCGACCATCCAAGCGCCAAGCGTCGGCAACGAGGGCCCCCGGGCGCTAAGAACGTGTCCGTCAGTCCCAGAAACCATCTTAGAGACACCACCGGTAGCGGACCCGGATTAGCGGCTCAACATGACAGCGCCAGAACGTCCTGGGTCACGCGCTAGGCTGGTCATTGGGCATAGAAGTGCTCACGAACCAGTGCCGTTGAGACTGATCTGCCCCGGGGTGATGTACGGAGAGTCAGCAATCCTCCACTCAGGCCTCTTTTCGCTGCGGAACACTTGCCTCAGGTGCACTTCATCTGGTCCGTCACCGATCCGAAGCCACCTTGCATAAGTCGACGCATGGTGGAGCAGCGTGTCGTCTGTGCCGCCCATCGCGCCGAACACCTGAAGGGCGCGGTCGGTGATCTTTTGCAGCATGCGCGGTGTTGCGACCTTGATCTGCGAAACTGCTCGCCAGGTGTTTCGGTCTTCGCCCATATCGAGCAACCAGGCCGCGCGCTGGATGAACAGACGCGTTTGGTCGATGTCGATGCGTGCTTCGGCGATCCACGTCTGGATCGTGTCGTAATCGATGATGTCCCGTCCGAATGCAGTCCGTTCAGTGGCGCGGGCGATCATCAGGGAAAGCGCCATTTCAGCGAGGCCTATGCACCGCATACAGTGGTGTATGCGCGCTGGACCCAAGCGTACCTGAGCGCCTGCAAAGCCACCGCCCCGCGCACCAAGCAAGTTTTCTGCCGGGACCCTGACGTTCTCCAAAACAATCTCGGCGATCGGGGCGGCGTGATCTTCCCACCCCAGATAGCGCAGGCTGCGCGTGACACGCACGCCAGGCGTGTCCATTGGCACGATGACCATGCTGTGCCTGGCCGTGCGCCCTGCGTCCGCATCGCTGACGCCCATGACGATCATGAACGAACAGTCTGGATGTGCCCCGCCAGTGACGAACCACTTGTGACCATTGATAATCACATCATCGCCCTGAAACTCGATCCTTGTTGCGATGTTCGTAGCGTCGGACGACGCGACAGCGGGCTCGGTCATGGCAAAGCACGAGCGCGCGTCGCCAAGCAACAGGGGGCGGAGCCATTGGTCCTTTTGCGCCGGGGTTGCTTGTGATTGCAGCATGATCATGTTGGGCGTGTCCGGCGCGTGGCAATTGAACACCTCGGAGGCCCAGGGCAGATGCCCGACGAGTTCGGCAATCGGCGCGAACTCCAAATTGGACAAGCGTGTTCCGGGATCAGTGTCACCGAGATTGGGCACGCCGAGATTCCATAGATCCAGTGCCCGCGCCTTTTCGCGAAGATCTTCGAGAAACGGGGCTGGCTTCCCTTCGCGGCAAACGGTCCGCACCCACTCTCTGTGACGCGGCAGTATCTCTTCTGTGAAGAATGCCTCGGCGCGGATGGTCAGTTCGTTCGCCTGCAAGCCAATCTCGAAGCTCATTAGATGTGTTCCTATTATTGAAACACTTAAATGCATCTTTTTAAAAATGTTAACACGCGAGTCAAGATGTGCGTTTACCGAAGGAGCGAGCCATGTCGACGAAACCCGAAGGTCCGCTGACCGGACTGCGCATTCTGGATATTGCGACAATCATCGCGGCGCCGTTCTCTGCAACGCTGCTTGCCGATCTGGGTGCAGAGGTCGTAAAGGTCGAGCTGCCAAACGTCGGCGACGGCATGCGTGGGTTTCCCCCTTTCAAAGAGGGAAAGTCGCTCTGGTGGAAAGCAACGAACCGAGGCAAGCAGTTTGCCACTCTCGATTTGCGGAAGACGGAAGGCGCTGAGCTGTTCAAGCAGATGCTGCCGGAGTTCGACGTTCTGATCGAGAATTTCAGACCCGGTACGCTTGACCGATGGGGCCTGGACAAGAGCACGCTTTGGTCGCTCAATCCGAGTCTTGTCATTTTGCGCACGACGGCGTTCGGGCAAACTGGCCCATACAGCGACCGTCCTGGCTTTGCCCGGATTTTCGAGGCGATGGGCGGGCTGACGCACATTACCGGTGAGCCGGACAGCGCACCCGTCCATCCCGGTTTTCCGCTGGCGGATGCGTTTGGCGGTGTGTTTGGCGCAATGTCCGTTCTCGCGGCCTTGCTGCGTATCGCGCAGGACGAACAGACCAGGGGTGAAGAGATCGATCTCTCCCTGACCGAAGCAACGTTCCGGCTGCTGGATTTCCTGGCCATCGAATATGACCAGCTTGGGGTTGTGCGCGGCCGCAGCGGCAACCGCAATCATTACTCGGCACCATCAGACGTCTACATGACAAGCGACAAGCGCTATGTATCCCTTGCGGGCAGCACCAACACGACGTTTCGAGCGAACGCAACGGCGGTGGGCCGTCCTGATCTGGTGGACGATCCTAGGTTTGCGACAAACGCTGACCGGGTCAAAAATGCGACGGAACTCGACCGCATTTTTGGGGGCTTCATCGCCTCGCACACATTGCAGGAAGTGCTTGGCGCATTCGAAGACGCGAAAGGCACCCTCAGCCCGGTATATTCAATCGATCAGATCTTTGATGATCCGCAATTCCAGGCCCGGGACGCCATCGTTTCGGTGCCAGATGACGACTTTGGTTCTGTCCGGGTTCAGGGTGTGGTGCCCAAGTTCACCCGCAATCCGGGTGGCGTGAGTTGGACGGCAAAGGACCTGGGGGCGGACAACTACGCTGTTTTCGAGCGGCTGCTCGGGCTATCGTCCGAGCAGGTCGATGCCTTGCGGGAAAGGAAGATTGTTTGAGCACGCGCAGCGCACTGGGTTCCAGATCCCGCTCTGCGGCGCAATCTGCGCCCCGCGAAAAGGACTTGTCCGTGTCGTCAACGCTGACGAACGGACTGGGCATCCTCGGTTGCTTTCAAACAGGGGCGGAAATCCTGACCAACGCCGAAATCGCGCACCGGCTGGGCTTGAACAAGGCGACGGTTTCGCGGCTGTGCAAGACACTGGTCACTCAGAACTATCTGCGCCGCGACCCGTTTGGCGGATTTCGTCTGGATCCAAAGATCCTGTCACTCTCGTACCCAGTGTTGTCGTCCATGTCCTGGCGCCAACGGGCGATCGGTGTCATGGTCGAAGTCGCGGAGATGGCAAACGGAAACGTCTCGATGTCGGTGCTCGCCGGATGCGACACGGTCTTCATTCAGACAGCGGGGACACCGCGAGACTTCCCGCATGTTCCAGAGATCGGCATGACGACGCCTATGCCGACTTCCTCGCCGGGCCGGGCCCTTCTGGCAATGCTGTCGGACGAAGAACGTGCGCAAAAGTTTGCCGAACTCCGCCGCGTCTACCCCGAACACCTGGAAGCGCATTCCAAAGCAATCGAAGAGGCTATCGAAAGCTGCAATCAGCGCGGCTTTTGCATCTCGTTCGGAGACTGGCGAAGAACGGTTTTCGGTATCTCGTCGCCCTTCGCCAGAACGCCCGATGGATTATGTGTCGTCATGACGTGCGGTATCCCGGCGTTTCGAACCAGTCGGGATGAAGTTGAAAATCACCTTGCTCCGCGTCTCGCAAGTTCGGTCGAGACCCTGCGCCAGATGGACATATTATAGGACCACACCGACCGTTCAATGTGATTGCGGATTACGTGCCTTGGACGCGCGCACGAGCCGTCAGCGAATGTGAACTCGGCCTCCCAAGGCATCCGCCAATTCAGCTGGTGCGACGTGCCAATCTGGGGCGATCAGAACAACGCGGCCAACACTGCCAACACCGACGGGTGACCGGCGTACTTCCGATCTACGGCCCACGGTTTGCACAGTGTATATCTCGCCATCCGCGCCCTCGATATGCCCCTTGGCACGGAGCAGACCGCTGTCTTCGTGAGCGAGCACTGCAGCAATTGCGTTGGGGTCACGACCTTTTGGAAACTCAAGAACCGACGTGACATATCCCGGGTGGTAACTGAAGGGCGTTGTCCGCGCGTTGATGCGTGTCTCGATGACGCTTCCAAGCACATCCTTTTCGGTCAATAGACAAAGTGGAAGTTCCGCGCGTTGCGTGCACAGACACGCCGCATTCGGAAAGTCGTTTCTCAACCAGGTCTCGGTTTTGGAAAGGTCATCACGCCCTGGAAGGTCACATTTGTTCAAGACGATAAGGTCAGCACTCGTCAATTGCCGATTTATCGTGTCCGAAAAGTACTTTTCCCTGCTGCGTTGTTGCACGGTTTCAGCATCGGCAAGCACGACGATGCTGTCCATCTTGAAGTCTTGAAGAAGCGAGACAGATTCGGCGATTGCTCCTGGCAAAGCCACTCCTGACGCCTCGATCAGAAGATGGTCCGGGCGTGGCTCCAGGTTACGCAAATCTATCAAGGCGCCGATAAGGTCACTCCCGAAAGAACAACAGACGCACCCGCCAGAAATGCTGATAACGTTCTCGTCCTGATTTTCGATCAGATCCGCGTCGATTGGCAAATCACCAAAATCATTGACCAGAATCGCCAAACGAAGACCGTTTGCCTGTCGGAGCAAATGATTGACCAGCGTCGTCTTGCCGGCGCCCAGGTAGCCACCGACAACGGTGACCGGCATCGTCGGCTGCGTGTTCAGCGCGTCCCCGCTCATATCGTTTCAGCCGAGAAGACCCGGCCGCCCTGAACGACGCCCCATACGCCAACGTCTTTCAGATCCTCTGGACGGGCCTCAAACGGGTCATCGTCCAGCACTGCCATATCAGCGCGCTTCCCGATCTCGATTGAGCCAATCTCTCCATCCATCTTAAGGGTATAGGATGCGCCAAGCGTGATGGCATAAAGCGCTTCCGCGACACTGATCCGTTCGTCGGCCCCGATGGTCTTGCCGCTCTTGGTCTGCCGGTTCGCTGCACACCAGGCGGTGAATAAAGGGCCAAGCTGCGTGACCGGTGCATCAGAGTGAATGGCCAGCGGAACGCCTTCACGCAGTGCAGTGCGACATCCATTCATGCGCTTCGCCCTTTCGGGCCCGACCGTTTTCAAAAGGTGCTGATCACCCCAAAAGTAGTGGTGGTTGGCAAACACGTTTGCGCAAAAACCCAGCTTTTTCATGCGCCGGTACTGCGCCGCATCTGCCATTTGCGTGTGTTGAAGCGTGAACCGGTGATCGGGATGGGGGTGTTTGCGAAGCGCACGCTCCATCATGTCCAGGGCCAAGTCTGTTGCCTCGTCCCCATTGTTGTGGATGTGCACCTGGACATCGTGGAGCAGGGCCAACTCGTAAAGTTCCTGCAGTTGTTCCGGGGACACATACCAAAGACCATTTGGAGCCCCGTTGAAGTACCCGGGCTGACGCAGGCGGGCGGTGAATCCTTGCATGGACCCGTCAAGGACAACCTTTACCGTGCCAAGGCGAAGCTGGTTCGAGCTTTGCTTTCTGAGCTGCCGCGCACTGTCGACCACGTCCGCTGGTTTCATGGCTGCAAAGCGCTTGGCGGAGACGATCCTGGTCGGAAAATCCCGCTCACCTGTCACTCTCAGCATGCTATCGACCGATTCTGGAGGGAGCGGGTTCGCTAAGTCGGTCGCAGTTGTCGTACCGGTACGAACGCACAATCGTGCGAACTGCCACAGGCCCTGTTCGTCACAAGCCAACAGCGCCCGGTCAAAGCCAACATGATTGTTGACCAGCATCATCGCGTCGGGGCCTTTCAACTCGCCGGTTGGCAGACCGTCGTCGCCCAAGGGCACCCGTGAGTGATTGATCCCGAGCCGCAGCAGCCCGGCCATTTCAAGGGCCTTGGTGTTCACATTCATCAAATGCCCGCTTGCGTGAAGCACACCAAGGGGGCGTTCGCCTGATACGGTGTCGAAATCGGCGCGACAGAAGCTCTTGCCACCATACTGAATCGGATCCAACGCCCAGCCTGAAATTGGCGCATGCTCGTTTTGCAGCTCGCGATCGCGGGCCGCGAGCCTGGCGAGAATCTCCTCGCCTGATTTCAGACCAGGCCAGACTTTTCCATCGGGATCTGTCCGATCATAGAAACCGCAGTACACATAACTCCATAGCGCGCCTTCCATGGTGTGGCTGTGGCCTTCGACAAACCCGGGCGCCAAAATCTTGTCAGCGAAGCGATCGTCGAGTTTGAAATCCCCCCATCCGCTTAGCTCCTCAAGGTTGCCAGCACCAAGAACGCGGTCGCCTCGCACCGCAACATACTCGGCGACCGGATTGGATGCGTTCATCGTCAGGATGCGGCGTGCACGATAGATGATAATTTCTTGTTCTTGGGTCTGCACAGAGCTCAGTCCTCCAACCTCACTTAAGTCTGGCGCTGCCGGCCGTGTCCCGGCGCGGTCAGAGCTTGTCCTGCGGGGGCACGCCGTTCTCATCGATCAGATGACAGGCCGCCCGATGCCCGTCGCCGAAGTCTCTGAATTCGGGGATATGTTTGTGGCATTGTTCTTGGGCAAACGGACAACGTCCAGCAAATCGACATCCCGGGGGCAAATCGATTGGCGACGGCGGATCCCCTTCCAGGTTCACCCGACGGCCACGTTCGGCATGCTGCAGGTCGGCTGACGGGACGGCGGAGATGAGCGCCCATGTGTACGGGTGTAGCGGGCGCCGGAAGAACTGTGTCCGATCGGCCTGCTCGACGAACTGGCCGAGGTACATGACCGCGATCTCGTCGCAAATGTGCTGGACGACACCAAGATCATGCGAAATGAAAAGGTAGGTCAGACCAAAGTCGTCCTGCAAACGGCCCAGCAAGTTCAAGATCTGCGCCTGAATAGCGACATCCAACGCTGACACCGGTTCATCGCAGATCACGAGATCCGGTCGACTTGCCAAGGCGCGGGCGATGCCCACACGTTGGCGTTGACCACCCGAAAACTGGTGCGGGAACAGCGCCGTTTGTTCTGCGCGCAAGCCCACTTTCTCGAACAGTTCGGCGACGGCGTCGTCTCGCTCGTCAGGCGCGCCGATGTTCATGAGATCCATGGACTCGCGAACTATGGCACCGACCCGCACCCGGGGATTGAGGGACGAATACGGGTCCTGGAACATGATCTGTACTTTGCGCCGTAGCGCACGCAGTTTCTCACCCTGCGCCCCGCCCAGATCCTCGCCATCCAGCGTGATGCTTCCACCGGTTACCGGTGCCAATCGGGTAACGGCCAGTGCCACGGTTGTCTTGCCTGACCCGGATTCACCAACCACCCCGAAGGTAGACCCGCGCTTGACCGAAAAGCTGACCCCGTCGACGGCGTGAACGACGGAGGCCGGTTGAAACCAACCCGGCTTGGGGACCGGGTAGTGAACCTTCAGGCCGTCGACCTTGAGCAGCGGATCGCCGTTGCTCATGCTGATGCCTCTTCCTCGACGGCCCAGCACGCACAAAGATGATCCGAGGTGGTTTCACGACTTTTTGGTTTCTCGGTCCGGCAGCGCGCCTGACTTCTTGCGCATCTTGGCTCGAAGGCGCAACCTTGGCCGAGATCGGTCAATGGCGGCACGACGCCCGGGATCTCGAGCAGAACCGGCCGCTCGGCCGGCGGGTCCCGAACCAGATGAGGCACGCACGAGATCAGGCCCTGAGTGTAGGGATGCTGCGGATCCCTGAGAATGTCTTGGACACTGCCGGTTTCGATGATCCGGCCAGCATACATGACCGCCACGCGATCAGCCATTTCGGCTATCGCGCCCATATCATGTGTTATCAGAATGATCGTCGTCTTACTGATTTCCTGCAGGTCTTTCAGCAGGTCGAAAACCTGCGCCTGCACGGTCACATCCAGCGCTGTGGTCGGCTCGTCGGCGATCAGAACCTGCGGGCGGCAGGCCAGTGCCATTGCGATCATGACCCGCTGGCGCATCCCACCTGAAAGCTGATGGGGACACTCGCGAACCCGTTGTTCGGGTGCAGGTATCTTGACCGCACGAAGCATTTCCGTCGCGCGGTTCATCGCTTCGTGGCTCGACAAACCTTCATGCTCGATAACCGTTTCCGCGATTTGGTCGCCAACCGTGTAGACCGGATTGAGCGACGTCATCGGCTCTTGAAATATCATCGATATCTCGTTGCCGCGGATCTGACGCATGCGCCGTTCCGTGGCACCAAGAAGCTCTTCGCCGCTAAGCTTGATCTCGCCGCCAGCGATCCGGCCTGGCGGTTGAGGCACCAGTCCCATAATGGACAAGGCGGTCATGGACTTTCCGCATCCGGATTCGCCGACTATCCCCAGTGTCTCGCCCGCTGAAAGGCTCAGACTGATGCCATCAAGAACCCTGGCAATGCCACGACGCGTTTTGAATTCGACCTGGAGATTGTCCACTTCCAGAAGCGGAGCCGTCGGGACCGTGTTCACCGTCAACGCTCCCGCAGCTTCGGATTGAAGGCGTCATTCAAGCCGTCGCCAATCAGGTTTATGCACAGGACCGTCACAAAGATTGCCAGCCCCGGGAAGATCACGGTCCACGGCGCTTCCAGAAAGTAGTCGCGGTTGTCGCCAATGATCTTCCCCCAACTCACGATGTTTGGATCGCTCAGTCCTAGAAAGCTTAGCGCGGCTTCGAACAGAATTGCCGCGCCCACGGTCAAGGCCGCGGTCACGATCAGAGGCGGAAGCGCATTCGGCAAAATGACACGCCAGATGATGCGTGCGTCTTTCGACCCGATCGAACGGGCCGCTTTGACATATTCCAACTCGCGGATCTTCATGAACTCGGCGCGGGCAAGGCGCGCCACGCCGGTCCAGCTGACGACGCCAATGGCAAAGACGACAGTTTGTAGCGTCGGAGAGAAGAGCCCGACCAGCACCATCGACAGCAGCAGCGGCGGCAAAACCTGAAAGAACTCGGTGACCCGCATCAGCGCTTCATCGACCCAGCCGCGATAGTAGCCAGCGAGTGAACCGACCAGAAGACCGATGACCAAGGTGATCGCTGCCGCGGCAGCACCTACGGCAAGACTTGCGCGCGCGCCATAAAGGATCTGAACAGCGATTGAACGGCCAAGACTGTCGGTGCCCAGCAGGAAGCCATCCTGGCCCGGCGGAGCAATGGGCATCCAGACGATTCTGAACGGATCCAGATCGGTCAGCAAAGGGCCCAGAATCGCAACCAGGACGATGACGGTGAAACAGATGAAGGCCAGGACCGCGGCGATGTTCTTGAAGTACATCCGCAGAAACTCGGTGAACGGATGCTCGATCGTGACTTTCACGTCGCCCGTTATCGTTCTTTCATCGGAGGATGTATCGGCCACGGTGCGACTTTCTGCTAAGCGTTGCGAGATGAACGAATGCGCGGATCAGCGATCCGGCAGGCCATGTCGGTCAGAAGATTAAAGACGATGACAACCAGGGCCGAGAAGAACAGGATGCCCATGATCGTCGGCGTATCCGACCTTAGAATCGCATCCAGTGCCAAAGTGCCCAGCCCGGGCCAGTTGAACACGGTCTCGATCACTACAGCCCCGGAGAAGATATACGAGAACTGAAGCCCGGCGATTGTGATCACCGGGATGACAGCATTTCGCAGACCGTGCTTGTAGATGACCTTCCGCTGCGACAGGCCCTTGGCCCGCGCCGTACGGATGTAGTCAGACCCTAGAATGTCCATCATGCTGGCGCGCGCCAAACGGCTGTATTGTGCGACGTAGACCGATGCTAGGGAAAGCGAGGGCAGAACCAAGTGGTGCGCGACTTCCAGATACCACTTCAGAGTGCCAGACTCGGTCGTTGGATTCACCATGCCCGTAAGCGGAAGAATGCCCAAAATCGACACAAACAGAACGATCAGCATGAAGGCCGTCCAAAACACCGGCGCCGAGAATCCCACCAGCGCCAGGATTGTCACCAGGTGGCTGAACCAACCGTTGGGATTTTGCGCGGCAATGACACCAAGCAAGGTGCCCACGACAATCGCGATCAACAGCGCCGTCGTGACAAGCAAGAGCGTCGGGCCGACCCTTTCCAGGATGAGTTCGGTAACAGGGACGTTGAAGTAGTATGAGGTGCCAAGATCACCCTGAAGCACGCGGGTCACATAGTTGAACAACTGCACATAGAAGGGTTGGTCCAAGCCGTAGCTTTTGCGAATTTGCTCCATGACTTCGGGACTTGCGCCACCCGCTTCCCCGGCCAGGGTCTCTGCGATGTCCCCAGGGACAAGAGATAGCAAGATGAAGTTGAAGATTATGACGGCAATGAGCAACGCAACCGCGTAACCAATGCGTTGAACCAGAATGGACAGCAGTTGCATCGCTTGGGAGCCTTGGAAGAGGATCCCGGCCAAACATTTAGCGGTTGGCCGGGGTCGCCCAGTTTATGTCACTGTTTGATATAGACGTTATCCCAGGGTACTTGCGTGCCCCAGATCGAGTCGATCGGTGGATTGCCGACCCGGCTTTTGTTCCAGATCGTGTGGAACGGTGACGTGACCATGTAGGCAATCGGGGCGTCGTCAACGATGATCTTTTGGATCTGCATATAGAGAGCTTTCCGGCTCTCCAGATCGGTTTCCGAACTTGCCTGGTCCATCAGCGCGTCCAAATCAGCATTCTTGTACTGTTGTGTGTTGTGCCACGGGACACCCGGTCGGATATTGGTCGACAGATAGGTGCGGTGCACGCCGATCACCGGATCACCCCAATTGAAGACCGAGTCGATCGTCATGTCGAAATCATGGTTCGACACTTTTTTGATCCATGCCCGAATGTCAGACGTCACTGAGATCGTTACGTCAATACCGACCTCGCGGAGCTGCGTTTTTGCGTACTCTGCAATACGCTTGAACGTTCCCCGATTGACGATGATGTCGAGCTCGGCAGAGAAGCGGATCCCGTCGTCATTGCGCGGCAGCCCGGCCTCGTCCAACAGCGCATTGGCCTTCTCCAGATCGAGGTTGTACGGATTGACACCCTCGGGGGCAAAGATGCTGCCGGGATGGATCGGGCCGGCAGAGCGCTGGGCGAAGCCGCCCATGATCGCGTTCAGGATGAAGTCCTTGTCGATTGCATAAGCAATAGCCTGGCGCACCCGTACGTCGTTGAAAGGTTCGCGCTCCATATTGAAGGCCAACCACTGCAGAGCGCCGACGGCTTCATACCCGTCGCTCGTCATCTCAATATGATCGGTGCGCTTGAGCCGGTTCAACTCGATCGGGTCCGAAGCCCAAGCATACATATCCGCCTGACCTTCCTCCATCGCGATGACGCGGCTGGTAGATTCAGCGATTCGGCGGTAAACGATCCGGTCGAGATAGGGGCGGCCTTCGATGAAATAGTCTTCGAAGCGGTCCATTATGATGAAGTCACCCGCCTTGAATTCAGTCAGCTTGAACGGACCACATCCGACCGTACCTTCGCCGTTGTTGGGGTGTTTGCGAATGTCGACGTCATCTCCTCCGTAGACGTGTTTTGGAAGGACGCTGCCAAGCTGGGATGACATCGCCAGCAGGATCGCCGGGTGCGGTTTGCTGAGATTAAGCACAGCAGTGTGCGCATCCGGTGTGTCGACGCTTTCGACCACTCCGTACATCGTTTTAAATGGGTGATTGGCCTTGATCGTTTCAATCGAGAAGGCAACGTCCTCGGATGTCACGGGCATGCCGTCGTGGAACTTGGCATTCTGCGCCAGGTTCAGAGTGACCTTCTTGCCATCATTCGAGATCTCCCAGCTTTGCGCTAGGTGAGGTTGAGGTTGCCATTCCTTGTCGAAGCGCAGCAAGGCGCAGTGAAGCTGGACACCTGGCAGCCCGGTCGGCGTACCAGACGCGATGTTTGTGTTAAAATGACCACCGATCAACTGGTTGATGTAGTTCAGCGTACCTCCGCGTTGGGGCGAACCCTCTGCGATTGCGACGGATGTGCTTGCGACCGCCACTGCGCAAGCAGTTAACAGTCCCTTCAAAGCCGAGTGCATTTTGATTTCCCCATGCTGGTACAGTGCGAAGTCCTCACCTAGATTAACGTCGGCCTAAAATCTGCAAACTGTATTTAATGCGGGTTGCATAACTAAAGTTTAGATTTAGCGCTTCGTGGATCAGACCCCTTCGCCTTCGCAGAGCGCACGGGGCGGCACCCCGAAAGTGCAAGCCGCGAACAGAGCGCCTTCAACGGAGAGCCGAAAGCGGCGGGCCTCGAGTCTTCAAGTGACGATGATCTTGTGCAGAAGTGGCGTATCAGCCAACTGCATACAGTGTTGCAGAAACGCCGTGGCACGAGCACCCAGAACCTCGTCCTTGCGGCTTACCACGGCAACACGCGACACAAGATCCTGACCAATGTCAGTCAGGGGCCGACAGACGACTTGCTCGCCAGAGTAGGTAATGTCCGAGATTGGGCGAATGTTGACGATCGAGGCACCGACACCCAGGGCCACTGAAGATCGTATCAGCTCGTACGATGTCGTCCTGTGTTTGATTTTTGGCCGGTACCCTGACCGGGAAAAAATCGAAAGAATGTATTGCGCAGAATCTGGAGAGTTCAGAAGGATCAGAGGCCGCTCTGACATCTCTCGGACGCTGACCGTCTCAGACTCCGCAAGCCGATCACGCACAGACAATAGCGCGTGTGGCGGCGCATCGAACAGGTACGTTACGTCAAGATCATCGGAAAGATACGCACCATAGGTCAAAGCTATATCGACTTTGCCAGAACGAAGCGCCGCCTCGACATCGCGCAGGCTCCCTTCGAAGTGGTTCACCTGCAATTCCGGATGTTCTTCGTGCAGGGACTTCAGAACATAAGGCATGACGTGCGCAGCCATCGTGACAAAAACTCCGACGCGCAATTCGCCGGACACTGTCGGATTGACCTGCTTCAGGCTGCTTTCAAATGCATCCATTTCGTCCAGCAGGTGGCGCATTTGCGCCAGAACGCGCTCGCCAGTAACCGTCACAGTCAGCCCTTTTGAACGGCGGCGCACGAAAATCTGCTTCTGGTAATAACTCTCAAACTTATCGATTGCCGACAGGATCGAAGATGCTGATATGGACTCTGCTTCCGCTGCCGCCGTGATGGAGCCTTCACGGGCAGCGGCCACGATATACCGGAGCTGTCGGGTCATTGGATGCATAACGCTTCCTACAAACTTCCGAATAGTTACTCAAACTAATTGTACTTTGCCAAGCAAGGATCGCCTGCTACCGTTTCGCTGACCTTACGGCGGCGGAGGCCTCATTGCTGAACAAATTGCCTACACCAGACCTTGCTCTGCTTGGTGTTGGTGACCTTACGAAGATGTTTGCTGACGGGACAACGACGCCCGTGGCGGCACTTGATGCTGCCCTTCAGCAGATCGAAGCGAACAATGAAACGATCAACGCCTTTTCCTTCATTGACTCGGCAGGAGCGCACGTTGCAGCCGAAAGATCGACGGACCGCTGGCGCGCGGGCACACCGCTCAGCGCAATAGACGGGATCACCACGACAGTAAAAGACGTCATGATGGTCAAAGGGTGGGAGACAACCTTTGGCAGTCACGTCCTTGGGTCGGGGCAGCCATCTGACTGGAATTCTCCGGCCGTCGCCCGACTTGTCGAAGCAGGTGCCGTGCTGGTCGGTCAAACCACAACCCCAGAGATTGGCTGGAAAGGGGAAACTGACAGCCCGCGTCACGGAAAGACACGGAACCCGTGGGATACTCGCAAGTCGCCGGGCGGTTCCAGCGGCGGCGCCGCAGCCGCCGCCGCGATGGGCGCCGGCGTCTTGCATGTCGGCACGGACGGAGGAGGATCGATTAGGCTGCCGTCTGCATTCTGTGGGGTCTTCGGGCACAAGCCCAGTCATGGGCGCGTCGCTGGCTATCCGCCCAGCCCGTACAGCACACTCGCGACCGCTGGCCCTATGGCGCGCCGCGTCGAAGACGCGGCGATCATGCTCTCAATCATCTCACGCCCGGACGTCCGCGACTGGCATGCCCTGCCATACGACGATGTCGCGTTCGAAAACGCGCTCGGTGACGGGATCGAGGGGATGCGGATCGCCTATTCCCCGGATCTTGGTTATGTGGACGTCGATCTAGAAGTAGCCAGCGCCGTGCGCACTGCGATCGATACACTTATCTCGCTGGGCGCGCGCGTCGAGGAAGTCACGCCGCCCTTTGCAATACCGGAAAGCGCCTTGGAGGTTCTGTGGTTCACCGGCATTACGCAACGTCTTGCACCTCTGGACGACCGGCAACGTGCGCAATTGGACCCAAAACTCTTGGAAGTCGCCCGAAAAGGCGAAAAGTTTGGCTTGTCAGATTATCTCGAAGCAACTGTGGCCCGAGCCGAATTCGGAGGCATGGCAAAAGAGTACTTTCAGAACTTTGATCTGCTGGTCACGCCGACAGTGCGCATGCCCGCCTTTGACGTCGATGGCCCGTTTCATGACAAAACACGTCGCGGTTGGTCGCACGACCTGATCCCGTTCACATCACCCTTCAACTTCACCAAGCAGCCCGCCTGTTCTGTTCCCTGTGGTTTTACCAAAGCGGGTTTGCCGGTAGGGCTTCAGATTGTGGGCGACATGTTCGACGATCAGAGCGTACTGAAAGCTGCATATGCCTACGAACAGGCCGCGCCTGCGCATCTGCTACCTGAAGGAACAGTCAATTGACCACCATACCCAGTTCGTCGCCCTAAATCGCAAACGGATCTGCATCAGGATGGGCGCCGGGTTGCTCCCTTGGAATGGATGGCAGGTCGCACGCACGCTACACAGCCAGTTGCCGCCGACGCCGAACCACGTTCGCGGGGGCTACCAAGCACCGATGATTGGAGACTTCCATGCAAGACGACCCAAGCAAATCCCCATGGCAGGCAATGGATTCCGGTGTCGTCTTACACGCCATACCGCCAGAGCACCTGGGCACCGCCGAGATTACGCCGACAGGCAGGTTTGATGCCGGCAGCCATGCAAGTTTCGAGCTAATCTACACGGCTGGTCCTTATGGTATCGACGATTCCGGCAGCATCAGGGTCTGTTTCAGGTTCGCCTCGGACCAATCCAATCCGCAGTTCGACGATCCGAAGGCCGCCAATTTCTGCACTGTCGAGGCATCCAACGGGGCCGTGCTGCAGACCCGCTGGGATCCCAAGGCCAATGTGCGCCCATGGGACCGGACGCTGTGGATCAAGATCGTTAACGGATATCTGACGGCGGGCGATACCATCACGATCCGGTTCGGCGTCACCGACCACGGCGGCCCCGGAATGCGGCTTCAAACCTTCTGTGAGGACACGTTCGAATTCCGCGTGCTCAGCGACCCGATCGCCACCTTCAACTTCCAGCCCCTTCCGCAGCAGCCAATGATCGAGATCGGCCCGGGGGCGCCCGAGCGGTTTCTGGCCGTGCTGCCAACCAAAAGGCGTCCGGGTCAGGAATTCTCGCTCAAGATTAAGGGCGAGGACCGATGGGGCAACCCCTCTGACCGTTGCGATCAGACCTTCCGCGTGGTCGCGGAAGGCGAAATCGGCGGATTGCCCGACACCGTCACGCTGACGCCCGGGCCGCGCGCTTTCGTGTTTGACGGGCTAAGCGTTCAAAGCCCGGGCCGTGTGTCGCTACAATTGCAGACGGCTGAAGGCGAGATTGTCGCCGGCTCCAATCCGCTGGTGATCGAAGATAGTGCCACAGTCCATTTCTGGGGCGATTTGCACGGCCAATCCGAGGAAACCATCGGAACAGGAAGTGCTGAACAATACTTTCGGTTCGCGCGCGATCTTGCCTTCGTCGATGCATGCGGACATCAGGGAAATGACTTCCAAATCACCGACGCGTTCTGGGACGAGCTAAACCGCATCACATCCGATCTGGACGTATCCGGCGAGTTCATTGCCTTGCCAGGCTACGAATGGTCCGGCAACACGTCGCTGGGCGGCGACAGGAACGTCTATTTCCCCACCGAAGGCCGGACGATCCGCCGGTCGTCCCACGCTTTGATCGACGGCGGTGACACTGCCGGCACGGATGCATTGACCGCCGGAAAGCTGTTCGAGGATCTGGCGGAAGCGGGCGAATGGGACGTCGTCATGTACGCGCATTGCGGCGGGCGTTATGCGGATATCGAAGTTGCGCACGATGGTCGCTTTGAACGCTCGGTCGAGGTGCATTCGTCCTGGGGCACGTTCGAATGGTTGCTGGAGGATGCGTTTCGGCTGGGATACCGCGTCGGCGTCGTGGCGAATTCGGATGGGCACAAGGGCCGGCCCGGGGCCAGTTATCCCGGTGCCGGAAAGTTTGGCGCCATCGGCGGGTTGACCTGTTTTTCCATGGACAGTCTGACCCGCGAGAACCTGCTGGACTGTATGCGCAAGCGACGCCACTACGGGACGACCGGCGGCCCGAGTGGGCGGATGATCATTGATGTCGACGCACAATTCGACGCCCCTGCAACGGTCTATTCGGACGATCCCAGCATATTCGACAACGCAAAGGGCGCCGAAGCCAACAGCGCAAAGATGGGCGATATCGTCCACCTGCCCGAGGGCGCGATGACGTTCTCCGGGAAGGCCGAAACCACCTCTCCGATCGAACGGATCGAGGTCTTCAATGGCACCGCCCTGGTCCACACGATCCGCCCGTTTGATGCCGATGCGCTGGGCGCGCGGATCTGTGTTCTGTGGGAAGGCGCGGAATACCGTGGTCGCTTCCGGCAAGTTATCTGGGACGGCGCCGCCGAAATCAACGGCAATACCGTCCTGGATGCGTCGCCGATCAACTTTCTGAACCGTGACAAGGTTCTGACGCGAAACGGCAATCATCTGTCGTGGGAGACGCTGACAACAGGAAACTTCGGCGGACTCGATATTCGCCTGCAAGACGCCACGGCCGGTCGGTTGAAGTTTGCCACGCCGCTTGTGAACTTCGACATCCCGATTTCGGACATCGGGGCCGAGGACCTGCTGTTCGATGAAGGCGACAGGCTACCTCGCTTTGTTCGGGTCTTCCGATTGCCCGAGTCCCTGACAACGACAAGCCATGCCTTCTCGGTGCCAATCGAGATTGCACCGTCCGGCGACAACCCGATTTTCCTCCGCTTGACGCAGGAAGATGGCAGCCGGGCCTGGACCAGCCCGATCTATGTCTATCGCTGAGGGCCGAGAACTTCTTGAAGCCCAGATCAATGCTGAGCTGAGGTGGCGATCACGCTGCCCCAAAGTTACCGCAATGATGTCGCAACATTTAAATCGATCAAAGCAGTTCTGAAACGATCCCAGTGTATGATAGGGAACCAAGGTCTGCACCTGCCCCAGTTTCCAGCAAGACGATCTCTGCAGACACGAACCTTTCGCCTTGCCGACCGCTGACGGCCAATCGTTGATTGAGCTTTCCGCCAAAGCAGATTTGCACATTGCGAAGGCCAATTCACGTCCAAGCTGTGCGTTGCGAGTCTGTTAACGAATAAAGCGATGTATCCGCATGCGAGTTTGCTGACGGGGAAGTAGCGTTGAAAAAGACTAAGTGTCCGTTCTCTCCTGACGGAGGTTTAATGCGAGTCCGAGATGAATGTCGTGCATTTGTGGCCAGTGCACTAGGCAGCCGACTCATAAAACTCGACCCACAACCTGAACGATGCCAGTTTGATCATGGAGAGGAAGTTTCGTGATGTCTTCTCGTATCGGGTTGCGATACGGCGGAACGAGGATTTCAGTCTGCCAAAGAAGCGCTCGATCTTGTTGCGCTCTCGATAGATTTCAGCGTCAAATTCGGCGGGAAGTTTGCGGTTGGCCTTGGGAGGGATCACGTCGATTGCCCCCTGTTCCCAGATCATGTGTGTGATCCAGTCTGCGTCATATGCCTTGTCCGCCAGCACATGTTGGCCAGGTTGCAGGTTGTCCAAGAGTGTCTTGCACGGTGGCGCGTCATGGGCTTGGCCGGGTGTCAATTCATACCGGATTGGTAGCCCGTCTTGATTGGTAAGGGCATGAATTTTCGTTCCTAATCCGCCTCGAGAGCGACCTAAACACCGGCGCGGGTCTTTTTTTG
>JBCAXQ010000029.1:0-17751 GCA_038534015.1 Pseudomonadota bacterium
CGAAAGAAGCCGTCTGGTTTGATCCGCATCATCGCTCTGCCGAGCCATCCGACGCAAATCAACAGCCAAGAAATCGCCGCGAAGTTCGATGCCTGCTCTCATGGAAAACCTCCTCAGTTTTCCATGATGATCATCCCTACGCCGCCGTGGGAATCCTCATCAATGAGTCTGATTCAATGCGCCGCAGTAACACCTGTCGAATACGAAAGAACCAACCCCGAAGGGCTTCAAACTGTAAGCCCATAGCAGTCCACCAAACCGAGGGAACTCCAACTCCAAGCTTACCTGGATGCGCCAGTATGGACATCACCCAAAATGGATACACATGTAAATCCTGCCCTGAGACGAGACGTTCAATGTCACGCGAGTGAAGGAGTCGTAAGCTGCTAAAGAACGAGTTTCTCAGATGTGGCCGGAAACGGCGCGGTAGACGAATTACGTAACGGGCCCCGGATTGAAAAGCGCGAGCTTGTTGCTCAACCCCAGCTGTTCGGCACAGGTTTTCTTCCCGCTGGCCGCAGCCAGGATCGTCTCGAATATGGATTGGCCCATGGAGGTGATCGTCTCGCCCGCTGAGACGATCCGGCCAGCGTCGATATCCATCAGGTCGTGCCAACGCTGGGCCAAGTCTGTTCGGGATGCCACCTTGATCACGGGAACCTCGATCAAACCATAGGGCGTGCCGCGCCCGGTGGTGAAGACATGCACGTTCATGCCCGCCGCAAGTTGCAGGGTGCCGCAGATGAAGTCCGATGCGGGGGTTGCGCAAAACAGCATGCCAGGTCCCCGTGCCCGTTCGCCTGGCGAGACGACACCGCTGATGGGCATGGACCCGGATTTCACGATCGAACCCATTGCCTTTTCGACGATGTTCGACAGCCCCCCCTGCTTGTTGCCGGGAGTGGTGTTGGCGCTGCGGTCGACCTCTCCACCCGAGAGATACCTGTCATACCAGTCCATCTCGTGGATCAGATCCTGGGCGATTTCTGACGACGCGGCCCGGCGGGTTAGTTGATCTATCCCATCGCGGACCTCTGTCACTTCCGAAAACATCACGGTGCCCCCGGCGCGGACGATGAGGTCCGCTGCATGACCCAAAGCCGGGTTGGCGGTGATTCCGGACAGCGCATCGCTGCCGCCGCATTGCAGGCCGACAACCAGGTCCGAGGCCGAGCAGATTTCCCGACGTCGCTGGTCTAGCTGGGTCAGGTGCCGCTCGGCCATTTGCAGGATCGAGGTGATCATGGCTTGGAACCCGGTATGGGCTTCGTCCTGGAGGATGACCAGGCTGGCACCAGGCGCATCGCTATCTGGCAGGCCGAATGCGTCGGGGAACAGGCGCGAGGGTTGCAGTTTTTCGCAGCCCAGGCTGACCACCATGGTCGATCCGGCGAAATTCGGGTTACGGGCAATGTTGTGCAGGGTCCGGATCGGGATCGCCGCACCAGGAGCGTCGATGGCAACGCCGCAGCCATAGGTGTGGTCCAGCGCTATGACATCGTCAACGTTTGGGAAACGGGGAAGCAACTCTCGCCGGATGCGGTCGACAGCATGATCGACCACGCCCGAGACGCATTGAACTGTGTTGGTGATCGCCAGGATGTTGCGGGTGCCGACGCTGCCGTCAGCATTGCGAAAGCCCTGAAACGTGTACCCAGTCAGGGGTTCGATGTGGTCCTGTGGGTCGGTTGCAATCGGCAAGCCCGACAGCCCAGGTGCTTCTGGCATGTCGAGATCGGCCTCACGAATCCAAGCGCCCGCAGGGATCGCCGACTTCGCGTATCCGATGATCACGCCATAACGGTGCACCGGATCGCCTGCGGACAGCGCCATCAACGCCACCTTATGTGCTTGTGGTACATGCTGAGTCAGCGTCACGCCCTCAACAGCGGTTCCTTCGGCCAGACCGCCATCGTTCGCAACTACGGCGACGTTGTCCGAAGGGTCCATTTTTATGAGGCTCGGCGGCATAGGCATAAGGCGGACTGTCAGGCTCGCATTGCTTAGTCTTCGTGGATGTCGTCGCTGCAGAACAGGCCGCCCTGATAGAAGGCGCGAGGATCATCCGAGACGGGGGGCGCCATTGCTGCATCCAGTTTCGCCCGAAAGTTCTCAGAACTGTCCTTTGGCTCCCACCCCAGATAGGCGATCTCGCGATTGTCCCACCAGCTTGCGGCGTTGTCCGAGGCGCCGTAGATGATCGGACAGCCGAGGCGCGGTATGATGAAAATGCGTTCGATCAACGAGATGAAGTCGTCGTCGCTTAGCCAGGTCGACAGCATCCGGTGATCTTTCGGTTCGGGGAAGCACGATCCGATGCGGATCGATGCGGTTTCGATCCCAAACTTGTCGAAGTACATCCGTGCCAGGGCCTCTCCGAAGACTTTGGAAACCCCATAAAGCCCATCCGGACGTGTGGGTGAATTCGCATCCAGCCGCGTGGTCTGTTCGTGAAATCCGATCGCGTGGTTCGAACTGGCAAAGATGATCCGCGGCGTGACTGAGGATTTTCGGGCGCCTTCATAGAGGTTGAACATACCATCCAGGTTCGCATTCCTGATGACTTCCCAGGACGCTTCTACCGGTTGGCCGCCCATGTGGACGATTCCGTCACAACCTTCCACCAATGCCTCGACCGCAGCTTTATCGCCCATCTCGCAGTAGACAATTTCTTCGTTTGGTCCGGCCTCGCCCAAGTCACGCCGTGCGCTGACGCGGATTGTTTTGGCCAGATGCCCCAGACGCTGACGACAGATCGACCCGAGGTTTCCGGTGGCGCCGGTGATCAACAGCTTTTCCAGCATCGAACCATCCTTCGGGACAGGAACCGCAACCGCGGAGGTTGTGTTATGGTTGGCCCGGGCGGGAACAGCTCCCGCCCCGCCGTCTCATGCGCACCTTACTTAGTGTTCTGAACCATCTCCAGCAGTTCAGCGCCGTGCTTCGCGATGAAGTCCTCATAGACCGGTCCCATGCGATCACGGAACGCGCCGACATCTGCGTCGTTGATCTTCATGCCCTTGGCCTTCAGTTCCTCAATCGCGGCCGCACCGACTTCAGCGGTCAGTTTGATCTCATAGTCCTGCAGGGCCGCGGCCTCTTCGGTCAACACGGTCTGCTGTTCCGCGGACAGACCATCCCACATCGCCTTGCTGATCGCCACAATTCCGGGGGGGCGGAAGTGCTGGGTCATCGAGAAGTAACCGCTGACTTCATAGAATTTGTCGTTCAGCACGTTGCCGGCTGCATTTTCGCCACCGTCGAGAACGCCTTGTTCCAACGCGGTGTAGAGCTCGGAGTACGACATTGGAGTTGCCGAGCCGCCCATCGCGTTCAACGTATTCACCATCAACGGGCTTTCCATGACGCGAATTTTCAAGCCATCCATGTCTTCGGGCTTCACAACCGGACGTACCTTGTTGAAAACATTGCGATAGCCGTTGTCGAACCAGGCCAAGATCTTCAGGCCACGCCCTTCCGCCAGTTCGCCATATTTGGCGTCAACGGGGCCCGCAACAACACTCTTGAAGTGATCTGTGTCCCGGATCAGGTAGGGTAAGCTGAAGAGGTCGAATTCTGGAATGAACCCGCTAACAGGCGCGGTGGAAACCTGGGCCATCTGAATGCTGCCAAGCATCATGCCTTCGATGTAGTCGCGCTCGCCGCCCAGTTGAGCACCGTCCAGAACTTCGATCTTCAGCCCAGCGTCACGTGCAGCGACCCGGTCGGCAAACCAGCGCAACGAGACATTATGATGATGCGACGGGCCAGTAACCGAAGCCACCCGGATAGTCATGTCATCTGCCAATGCGGGCTGGGCCATTCCGCCCGTGATTAGAGCCGCCGCGCAGCCAAGCCCCTTAAGCAGTTTTCTACGATGCGTCATGGTGTTCCTCCCTATCGGAAAATTCATTGTTTCCTCGATTTCCTGGCCCAGGCGCCAGGGCGTTCCGCCCCTTTCGGTTTGGATGCTTGATACCGTGCACCTCAGCGCTGCACGGCGAAGTCGTCGGGCTCTTGCAGAACCAGCTTGTTCAATGGGCGAACCCCGTCTTCGGTCACTGCCACGACGACCTCGACCCGGTAGCCACCACCGATCAGGTCGTGCAGGTCCAGTTTGACCGCCAGGGTCATCCCCGCCTCCAATTCGAAGTCACTGTCTGAACTGAGGTTCGGCGGTTCCACGACGTCCAGGCCTACCGCGTGGCCGACGCCGCGCAGACCCTTGGCATAGGGCGTGAAGTGATCAGCCAGACCTTCCGGTTCCAACTCGGACAGAAGCGTGTCGAAGATCGAGCGAGCGGTGATGCCCGGCTTGATGGTTGGGATCACCTTCTTCAGAGCCCGGTGACCGACGACCAGGGCGCGTTCCTGTTCTGGATCGGCACCTGGCATCAGGATCGTGATGCCCCCATCATTGCAGTAGTTGCCGTAGGATGGGTTGAAATCCAGCATAACGAAATCGCCCCGCTCGATCTTACGATCCATAGCGCGCCAGGCCGGGTACTTTGTGTTCGGCCCAGACATGACGACAGTGGCCGACCCGATATCAGCGTTCAGCTTCCGGGCAATGCTTTCGGCGACCCCTGCGACCTGAATTTCGGTCATGCCGACGGTAACCAGTTTGGAGGCCTGCCGCAGCACCTCGTCATTGATTTCGGCGGCGCGCTCCATCAGGTCGATCTCAGCCGCTGACTTGATCTTGCGCAGGTCAAGCATGATGTCGTCGCGGGCATCAAATGTGGCCTGCGGGACCGCGTCGCCGATCTGCTCATAGATCTCGACGGGCAGGATGTTCTTGCCGATCAAGCCGATCCGGCTGTCGCGGTCGGCGATTGGCGCAAAGATTTCCGGCAGGTCCGTGTAGGGTCGATGGATGCCCCTGACATCATCCATCCAGCAGAGATCTCTTGCAGCATAGGCATTCAGACGGCCCAACAGGACCACCGGCTGCTGATCTCCGATCAAGATGACCAGTTGAGGGGATTCCTCGATCACGTTCAGTGGCTTGTAATCCGTGATGTAGGATGAATGGCCCGACCGGTATTCGTCAGAATAGATGACCAGCGCGTCATACCTTTCGGACTTCATCCGTGCGCGCAGGTTCTCGGTCCGTTGCTTCAGTTCTTCGTGCGTGATTCTCAAAGCAAACTTCCTTCTCAGTTAACGACCGAACAGGGATGGGACGGTCATGATGACGGGCGGAAACACGGCACAGATCAGAAGAACTGCGATAAGCACCGCGCAGAACGGCACCAGCCCGCGCATCGCCTGAGATATTGTGATGCCGCCAATGGAGCAGGAGATGTAGGTTAGGATCCCGACCGGCGGCGTGACTGATCCGATCACCACGGACATGACCATGATCACACCGAAGAACACGAGATCTATGCCCAGGCCCTGAATGACGGGCAGCAGCACGGGCGTGAAGATGATAAGGATCGGAATGCCCTCAATGAACAGCCCAAGGATCAGGATAAAGAGAACGATCAAAAGAAGCGCGATTGTTGGATTGCTGGATATGCCACCAAGAACCTCAAGGACGGCCGCACCGAACCCAGCCCAAGCCAACAGCCAAGCAAAGGACGTCGCCATCGCGATCAGGAACATCGCAGCCGCGGTCGTGACGGCGGCGTTGACCAGAAGCTCTGCAACCAGTTTGAAGTTGAGTGTCTTGTAGACGAAGGTGCCGACAATGGCAGCGTAAGCAACCGCCACGACCCCAGCCTCGGTCGCGGTAAAGACACCAGAGAAGATACCGCCGAGGATGATGACAGGCATCAAAAGCGCCAAAGCGGCGTCTCTAAACGAAGACAGAATCGGCGGCAGTTCTTTGCGAAGCGGTGCGGGGTAGTTACGCTTCTTTGCAATGTAGTACGCAACACCCATCAGTCCCAAGCCCATCACGAGCCCAGGTACGAAACCGCCCAAAAAAAGCTGCGCGATCGAAACATTTGCGATCGATCCGTAGATCACCATCATAATACTCGGCGGAATGATCGGACCTATCGCACTAGAGGAAGCATTGACCGCGACGGCATAGTCCGCGTCGAATCCGTTCTTTTTCATCGCCGGGATGATCATCGATCCCAGCGCAGATGCATCCGCAGTCGCCGATCCTGAGATGCCTGCAAAAAACATACTGGAGACGATCGACACATGAGCTAGGCCGCCGCGAATAAATCCAACCAGAGATCTAGCGAACGTGACAATGCGCTCTGTGATCCCGCAGGCATTCATCAACTCGCCCGCTATGATGAAAAACGGGATAGCCAGCAGTGTGAAGGAATCCACCCCAACGAAAGCGCGGGTCACAATGCTGTTCAGCGGCAGGGTGGGATCGACGGCCAATGTTACTGCAGCCGCAATACCCAAAGCGAAGGCGATCGGCACGTTGATCAACAATAAGATGAAGAACGTGATGAAGAGAACGGTCAGCATCAGCTTTGACCTTCCTGCCCGCGCGTGCGCAGGATGGCAGAGATACGTTCCCCGCAGATCAGCACAATCAGGCACATCGAGATTGGAATTGCGATGTAGATCCACGACATCTGCAAGCCCAAAGCGGGCGAGCGCTGGAACATGTTCATCGCGATGACGGGCTGGCTGTTGTAAGCGACTGTAGCGGCAAAGCCTGCGATCAGGACGTTGGTCAGAACCTCCAACCCCGTTTTAATCCGGCCCGGCAAAAGGTTCACGAAAATGTCTACACCCAGGTGGATGCCACGCGACAGACCTATTGCGCCGCCCAGGAAGACGATCCAAACGAAACAGTAACGCGCCAACTCCTCTGACCAGGGCAGTGGCTCTGCAATGACGTATCGAAAGATCACCTGTGCCAGCGTGACGACGACCATCAAGATCGAAATCGCAATGACCGAGATCTTCGCGACCCTCAGAAGGATCGTCAGAACAATCGAGTGCCGATCGCTCTCTGGCTGCAACACGGACGCCTCCCCGGCTATGATGTTCTTGTTATGAAATCGATTTCATATAAGAATCTGCAAGGAGTCAACTCTAAATCCTTTCAATGGCGTAACCGATTGATTAATAGATGTTTCCATGAGGACCGAACGGATCAGGACAGCGTCTGGCATAGGAAATCGATTACAGGATGGCGCTTCGCGCGTCCGCGTGACAGATGTTGCTAGGCGCGCTGGCGTGGCACCAGCAACAGTATCCCGTGCGCTGAACAACCCCGAAAAAGTCTCGCCTGACAAGCGATCCAGGATCGAAACGGCGATGCTTGAACTGGGGTATGTCCGCAATCATGCGGCCCGGGCGCTACGCTCGCAACGTTCACATATGGTTGGTGTTTTGATCCCGACCTTGGACTATGCGCTGTATGCCAGGCTGGTTGGCGCGGCGAATGCACGGTTCTCTTCCGCCGGGCTGTCGACCCTGATCGCAACGTTCGATTACGATCTGGACGCCGAGGTGCGAGAGGCGCGCTTGCTGCTGGAACGAGGTGCCGAGGCGCTGGTCTTTGTCGGCGATCATCATCGGCCAGAATTGTTTGATCTTTTGGACCAATCTGACGTTCCGTTCGTAAATACGTATGTCTTCGATTCAGAAAGCTCCCATCCGATGGTGGGCTTCAACAATGCCGAAGCTGCCGCAAAGATCGCTCGGCACCTTGTGCATCTGGGACACCGGGATGTTTGTGTGATCTCTGGAGTCACAAAGGACAACGACCGTACGACCAAACGGCTAGAAGGGATACAGTCTGAACTGTCACAACATGGCGTCGTGTTGTCAGACAAGATGATTGAAGAGCGGACATATTCAATTTCGGCTGGCCGGAAGGCGTGCGCACTGCTTCTATCTCGCAACGATCCGCGGCCAACCGCAATCATATGTGGCAATGACGTTTTGGCTATGGGCGCATTGATAGAGTGCAATGCGCAGGGTTTGGATGTTCCAAACGATGTCTCCGTCGTCGGGTTTGATAATCTGGAGCTTTCGGTTCACTCAAACCCGCCGCTGACGACCATCGATGTCCCGGCGGAAGAAATGGGGGCGAGCGCGGCCGATTACATTCTAGGAAAACTCAGTGGTTTCGACGTGACACCGCACACGTCTGTCGAAGTGCAATTGATCCTTCGAAACTCGTCTGCTCCGCCGAATTGCTGAATGCAAAACCCGCCTGCAAGCGGGTGGCAAATTTTTGATCTGCGCCGCGTTTGATTTGTCTCGCCAAATGGAAAACAACGCGATCACCAAATTGGTAAGCCAAGAAGGCCTTCAAGACCTTTGACCGTCGGTTTCAATCTGATTTCAGGCATTCTACTCAGCAATCAGGAACTTCGTCTTTCGCGCAAGCCCGGGCACAAAGCGTCGAATTACCCCAGACTCATACGAACCGCGTAACTCGGGGGATCTCCGGACATGCTCAGTAGATTAGCCAAAGCAACTCCTCCTCCGATGTCAGGCTGAAGACAAGATCGACCAGCTCTTCTTTATCCATGTCGAGAAGGCGTTGCCTGATTGCCCTGATCTCCTCGACGCGGTCAATCGCAGATCGGCTGGGTTTGTAATTTCCTGCACCAGCCATAACGGCAAACCCCACCGCGGCCATGTGCTTGCACGGTCCAAAGTCTTCAGCGGCTGCGCATGAACAGGCCCCGTTCAATTCGCCTCGGGACAACGAAAGCTCGACTCGGTAGACCGACGAAAAGTCACAAATTCAGGCACTCGACCGCACCCAGCCCGGCCTGCCGCTCAAGAAGGGCCGCCTCGGCACCATGACGCATGACGACAAGCGCAACGGCACCACCACGCTCTTCGCCGCGCTCAATGTGCTTGAGGGCACCGTCACCGGTCACAACATGGCCCGGCCCCGGTATCAGGAGTTCATCCGCTTCCTGAACGCGCTCGAGCGCGAGCTTCCCGCCGGCAAGGTAGTGCATGTGGTGCTCGACAACGTCGCCACGCACAAGACACCCGAAGTGACGCGCTGGCTCGCGCGCCATCCACGGTGGACCTTCCACGTCACACCGACATCGGCATCCTGGCTGAACGCGGTCGAAGGCTTCTTCGCTCATCCCGTAGCAGAATTCGCACATGACTCAACTAGACTGTCCGATATGTCGTGGAGTCCCAACTCGACTTCAACGGCACCTTTTTCGAGAGCTGCCCGTGACATCCCATAGACCGTGGAGGAGGCTTCGTCTTGCCCAATTGTGAATGCCCCACTTTTCTTAAGCTCAAGGAGGCCTGCGGCTCCATCATTCCCCATGCCCGTCAAAACTACGCCGATAGCTGTTCCCTTCGACCGAGCGGCGACTGACCGGAACAAAACATCAACCGATGGACGATGCCGACTTACAAGGGGGCCGTCGCGAATCTCGATCCGATAGGTGTGGGGTCCTCCTACGAGGCACATATGTTTGTTCCCGGGAGCAATGACCGCCACCCCCGATCGCAACTCCATCTCGTTTTCGCCTTCCGCGACGTGAATTGCACACTCTGAATCCAACCGCTTCGCAAACGCTGCTGTAAAGTGCTCCGGCATATGCTGGACAATAACGACGGGCGGAAGATTGTTTGGAAGAGACTTAAGGATTACTCTAAGTGCATCGGTGCCGCCCGTCGATGCACCTATGGCAATCACAGTTACCTTGGATTGCCGAGAAGACAGATTTGATGATGGCTTTCTTCTCAGGTCAGGAAATTTCCTTATAGCTTGTTTGTTCGGAAATGATCTAGATTTATCGAGATGCACATTTGAGGCGGCCAAAACCACGTCTTGGATTTTGATTTTAGATTCTTCCAAATAATTCTTTGTTGAGATAACAGGCTTTTTAATAACTTCGACTGCTCCAGCTTCTAATGCCTCTAAGGAAGCTCTCGAGCCCTGCCCAACCAATGATGAGCAAATGACAACAGGTATTGGTTTCTGTGACATTAATTTTTTCAGAAAGGTTATACCATCCATTCTTGGCATCTCAATATCAAGAAGTATGACGTCCGGCACTTCATTCTTGATAAATTTTGCCGCTTCAAATGGGTTTTCAGCAAGCCCAGAAACGCCGAGATTAGGATGTTCGGAAACGATTGCAGATAGTGTTTCTCGCACGACAAGAGAATCATCGACAATGAGTACGCGCTTCACCAAATATCTCCTAAACCTTTCTTGCGGTACATTGTTGGAGCCACTAATTCCAAGCCTAGATCATCTAGAGATGCAGTTTCACTATGGCCTAGCATAAGAACACCATTACTGTTTAGTTTACTCAGAACAGATCGCAAGATCTGACGCTTGAGCTTCTCATCAAAATATATAAGTACGTTTCGTAGAAATATAATGTTAAAATCATTTGGAACGTCCATAGACTGATTGCTTAAATTCACTCGCTTCCATGACGCTCTGTGCCTGATATTATCGTTTATTCTATATCGAAGCTCTGATTTTTTCGATTTTAGAAGGCACCACGACTTTATATCATCGGAGATTGGCGATACCGAGTTGGCATCGTAAATGCCATTTGCGGCGGCGCTGAGAACCTTGGTTGAGATATCTGTGCCAAGTCCCTGATAATCGAAATTTATCTGATTTTCTCGGCGATATTTTTCTATTGAAATTAGAGCGGAGTATAACTCCTGACCACTAGAGCAGGCGACGCTCCAGACTTTCAGCGTCGTTTTCCGCTTTTGCTCCAAAAATTCAAGAACACCAGTATTTTCGATCCAATCAAAGTGATGGCGTTCTCGGAAAAAACTGGTTGTGTTGGTAGTGAGCTTATTTATGAAATCCTTCATTTCAGCACTGTCGTTCCCAATGGAATTCAGGAAACGACAATATTCATCAAAGCTAGAGAGGCCGTTTTTTTTCAGTTCTGGAACGAGCCGATTCTCAAGGAATTCCCCGCTATCGTCGTTTATTATTAAACCTGACTCACGGTACGCAATATCGCATAGCCGTGTAGCAGATTTCTTATCGATCTTTGCAATTTCTTTCATGAACTACAGTCTCATTTCGCCACAGTCAAAATCAATTTGTAATAAGGATTTGATGTCGAGCAGAAATATCAAAAAGTCATCATGTCGAGCGAGACCTAGCATATCACCCTCGTAATCATTATTCGCAATCAAATCAGAGGGCTTTTCGATCTGATCGGAAAATATTTGAGTCACATCACGCACTCTGTCAGCAATAATACCAACAGGTTGCGGGTCGTTTCGATTTGACACTTCGAAAACGATTATTCTGTTGTCTTTTTCGTCAGAAGAATCATGCATGCCAAGTTGAGATCGGATGTCGATGATTGGAATGCTTTCTCCCCTTATGTCGACTATCCCCTCAATCCTACTCGAAGCGTTAGGAATTCGCTTTATTTCGACTTTGTCCAGAATCTCGCGAACGTTTGATACCTCTACACCAAGCGTTTGGCCCGATAGATCAAAAGTCACGAACGTCCTCGCGTCAGCGACAAGTCTCTGCTGCGCTCTACCACCATCGTCTTCGCGGCGGTTGTCCGGTGCGTTTGCGTTTTCCGTGTTCAACACTGCATTTCTCCGCGATCGACGAGATGGGCCAGGCGCCTCATCGTGCATTTCAGTTCATGGGAGCTTCTGAGACGTTTAGAGAGCGGTCGGCGCCTGAAAAATTGTTTCTGTGTCGAGAAAGATAATCATTCCGTCGGCAGCCTGGATGATCCCGTGTATGAAGGCGGAAGGCCACTTCATTCCGAGTGCAGGAGCGGGATGAATTTGAGCTGGTTCCACTTCGAGAACCTCGTGCACACTGTCAGCGACGATTGCGAAGGTGGTCCGTTCATCATACGAACCGGCTTCGATCACGACAAACCGGGTGTCCGGTGTCTGTGCAGACGCTGCCATCCCGAGCCGATGCTGAACATTCAGTACCGGAACGACGGCACCGCGAACATTGATCAATCCGGGTGCGAAGGGATCGGCGTTTGGAACGTGCGTCATCTCCAAGGGATCAATGACTTCTTGGACGTGCTTGACCGAGATAGCGAACCGTTCACCGTTCAGATCAAATGTCAGCGCCATAAAGTTGTCCGCGGCGACGCCAGCGGACGATGCGCCGTCAACTACGTTCCGCGGCTGCATTTCGACGACCTGGTCCATCACGCTGCCTCCCTAAACTGGTTCGAGAAGCTCTTGATCAACGCTGATGGATCGACAATGAGAGCAACGGAGCCATCGCCGAGGATCGTACAGCCGGCCAGACCTTCGACGTTTCGGTGATAGTCGCTCAAGGACTTGATGACCGTCTGGTGCTGTCCGATTACGTCGTCGACCATGAGGCCGATCCGTTTTCCTTCGGCATTCACGATAACGACGCGGTTGAGAGCATCGGCTCGCCGTTCAAACCCGAAAATCTCGCTCAGGTTCAAATAGGGCACGAGTTCATTGCGAATGTTTATGATCGAGCGGTGCCGGTCGTTCTGTGTTTCCTCATCATTCAACTCCACGCATTCCTCGACGCTCGCGAGCGGCAGAACGAAATCGCCTGGCCCAATGCGCACCAACAATCCGTCAATGATCGCAAGAGTGAGCGGCAAGCGCAGAGTTACCGAGGTTCCATGTCCGGTCTCGGATTTGACTTCAACGGCTCCCCGGAGGTCCTCGATGAAATTACGTACGGCATCCATGCCGACACCGCGGCCGGAGACGCTCGAAATCGTTGCGGCAGTTGAGAACCCGGGTGCGAATATCAACTGGTGAATCGCTTCGTCGGAGTACTCAGCATCCGGGTCGATCAAGCCGCGCTCAAGCGCACGCTTGCGGATCATGTCTGTCTTGAGACCGCCACCGTCGTCCCGCACTTCGATGTGCACTTCGCCACCGCTTTGACGCGCAATCATGCTGACCGTCGCCTGCGCTGACTTCCCAGCGGCGATGCGCGTCTCGCTGTCTTCAATTCCGTGATCTACAGCGTTCCGAATGATGTGAACAAGCGGATCAGAAAGCCGATCGATGATGTTCTTGTCGAGTTCGGTTTCACCACCCTCGGTCGTGAGGCTGACATCCTTCCCGAGCTCAGTGGCGAGGTCACGTACGACGCGGCGGAACTTTCCGAACACTCCAGCAATCGGAAGCATCCGAATAGACAAAGTAGCGTCACGCATCCCGGTCACGAGGCGTTCGATTTCCTCTGTCGCACTTCCAAGTGCGCCGTCCCCAAGCCGTTCAGCGATACCGTTCAAACGGGCCTGGGCAATCACCAACTCGCCGAGTTGATCCATCAACTCATCAAGCCGATGCGCTTGCACACGAACCGACTCAACCTTGGAAACTGCTTCCGGTCGGCGCTCGCCTCCGGGCTTGGCATCTTTAGGTGCGGACGGTGCCGCAGCTTCTACGGTGGCCGGTGTATCCGCTGGCTCTGCCGTATCGGCCGCCTTTGGCGCAGGTGCGCTTTGAACAGTGTCCTGAGGCGGCGCTGCGAGTTCCTTCTCCTCAACGCGGATGTCTCCGTCATCAAAGAACAGAAAGATGTCGTCGATCTTTTCGCGACCTGCATCTGACTTCAACGTGAGTTCCCAGGCCAGGTAACACGCACTGGGGTCCATCTCCTCCAGCGGAGGGACCATGTCGGCGACGACCCGCGACGTGCACTCGCCCAGCATGGCGAGTTCCGATGCGATTAAGTCGGGCCGCATTCCGTTCCGCAGAGCGGACTCTTCCGGTTTGAAGTAGATTGTGTACTCGACCAACGCCGCCGCGCTTTTGGTGTCGCCGCTATCGGCTTCCGCGGCTGGCACCGCAGGTGCGTCGCCCGTGCCGGACAGTACGGCAATGCGCTGCAAAAGCGTGCTGTGCAACTCGGACTGGACGAGTTGAGAAATGATGTCCTCATCCTGACCGGCCTCAAGCAGTGCCGCTATGTGGTCCCGCGACCCCAGGGAGATATCAATAAGTTCCTGCGTGACCTGCGCATCGCCGGACCGGACGAGTTCATACGCATTCTCGAGATGATGGACGAACTTCGCGAGTTCGGAGAAGCCGAACATCTCGCCCGAACCCTTGATCGTGTGCAACGCACGGAAGACCACGTCAATTTTGGGACGGTCCGTCGGAGCGGCCTCCAGCTCAAGAAGATTCTCTTCGAGATTTTCCAGCAGGTCAGTGGCTTCCTGACGAAAAGTGTCTGCAGGATTCATCATGCGCTACGCCTCGCTCGTACTTTCCCGGGCATCAAGCATGAGCAGCACCGGGGGGTGGATGGTGCATAGTCCCGATCTCGTAAAGGACGGTTTAATGAGCGCGACCGAAGCAACACTTTCCGGCGTTGATTGATCGGGACGAGCCGCTAGTGTGCGGGCCGAAGAGGACGGACAGTGGCATCACTCAGAAATGCTTGGCTTGCGGTTTTGGTTGGGACGGCGATGGGTGCCTGTTCCTCGGCGTCCGATACCGACATTCTGACATTTGAACGGTCCAGCACGGCATTGGACTATGAAATTGAGCTTTCCGGATTGCCGAACGAGGCGATGACGGCCAAGGCCGAGGAAACATTGGCTCTGTTCCGCAGGCAGGAGGATGGTGCGGACAGTCTGGCGTTCCTCAAACGCAGGGCTGCCGGTGACGCCGCTTTGCTGAAACGTTTGCTCAGATCCGAGGGCTATTATGCCGGCGAGGTCGAGATCGACGTCGCGGACGCCACCGCGGACGAAGAGGGCGAGGCGTTGCCTGCCCGCGTCACCTTGGTCGTCGCGCCGGGCAATGCGTTCACGTTGAGCAGGCATGACTTTGTTCTGTCCGCAGGAACAGCAGAGGTTCCGGATGCAGCGACGCTTGGCTCTCCCGTCGGAGCGCCCGCGGCCGCCACGGCAATTGTCGGAGCAGAACGCGCGGCAGTCGAATCGCTCAAGCAGACGGGCTACCCCTATGCCGAACGCGGTAAACGGCGCGCCGTGGCGGATCTGGAAGAAGCGACGCTGGAGGTCGACACACCGCTCAGCAGCGGCCCGTCCGCCGTGTTCGGCGAGATCGGCTTTGACGGGCTGCAAGACGTGCGCGCGCGGTACCTGCTGACCTACCTGCCGTGGGAGCCTGGGGACGTACTGGACACGCGCAAGCTCAGGACGTTTCAACGCGAAATCCTTGCGACGGATCTGTTCGAAGCCATCACCGTGACAATCCCCGAGGAGCCGGGTCTTGAAGACGGCCCCGTTGCCCTGCCCGTCACTGTGACGGCCGAGGAACGCCCTTTTCGGACGGTGTCGCTGGGCGGGCGATTTTCCACGGACAATGGTCCATCGATCTCCGCCGGTTTCGAGCATCGCAATCTATACGGTGAGAACGAGACGATCCGCATCGACGCGGATATAGGATTGGAGCTGCAGGAGCTAGCGTTCGGCTACCGCGAACCGCAATACCTGCGTTCTGGGCAGGATCTTCTGGCCGGGCTGGTTCTGAAACGCGAAGAAGACGATGCATTCGACGAGCTCTCCGCCACCGGCACGGTCGGGTTGCAACGACGGCTAGACGAAAACTGGGTTGTCGGCGCAGGTCTGTTGGGTGAAGCCAGCCTGATCACCGATCAGGGAGAGGAGACGACAGCCTTTCTCGCCGGTGTACCGGTCTTCGCCGAGTACGATGATAGCGACGATCTGTTGAACCCGACCGAGGGCGTTCGGTTCCGCGCCGAGGCGACGCCTTTCGCGGGGATCTTCGACGACGCGTTTGCCGGGTTCCTGAAGATCGATACGACGGCCTCGGCCTATCTCGATCTGTTCGGTGACAAGGACCACGTCCTGGCGGGACGCGGGCGCTTCGGGACGATCTTGACGGACGAACTGGACACCGTGCCGCAAACACGACGGCTCTATTCCGGCGGCGGAGGCTCGGTCCGAGGGTACGCCCAACGGTTCGTCGGAGAACTTGACGAAAACAACGATCCGATCGGCGGGCTGTCGGCGGTTGAGCTGGGCACCGAACTGCGCAGCCGGGTCTATGGCGACCTTGGCGGCGTTCTCTTTGTCGATGCTGGCAGCGTCAGCGAAGAAAGCTTTCCCGCGTTCGACAACGGTGTTCAGGTCGCGGCAGGCTTCGGATTCCGCTATTACTCTCCGGCGGGCCCGATCCGGCTGGACGTCGCGTTTCCGCTGAACGGACGCGACGCGGACGACGCCTTTCAGTTCTATTTCTCGATCGGGCAGGCTTTCTGATGCGCAAACTCGTCCTCATTTCCTTTGTCGTGCTCGCCTTGGCGGCAATGCCCGCCCAGGCCTTGCTCTCGTTGCTCGGCATCAAGAACTCGATGGTTGAATTCCTGCTGGACCAGATCTCGGTCGAGGGCGAACTGGTCATCACGGCGGAAGAGGTCATCGATCCCGAAGACGGTGTCACGGCCATTCGCGGTCTGAAGGTCGAAGATGGCCAGGGCGTCTGGCTCACCGTCGATAGCCTGAATTTCGCGTGGAACTCGTCGCGGTTGCTGCGGGGGGAGGTGGAATTCTCGAACCTCGAGGCCGTCGGCATCCGCGTATTGCGACAGCCGGTTGTGCCCGAAAGCGAGCCCGAACCGGTCGAGACGGACGAACCCGCATCGCTGATCCCAAAGATCGCCTGGCCCCGGTCGCCGCTGACACTGCGCATCGAACGGATGGCACTGACCGATGTCGCGATCGCCGAAACCGTTCTGGGTCACGCGATTTCCTTCAACGCCGTCGGCGCGGCACAGGATGAAGGCGATGTCCAATCCGCCCGGCTTGATCTGGACAGAACCGATGCGATCAGCGGGACGATCCGCTTCGACTATGCCCGGAACTTCTCGGACAACACGCTGCGCCTGAACATCGATGCGGCCGAGGAAGCGGGCGGCCTGATCGCCGATCTCGGCGGATTGCCGATGGATGCACCCTCCGCTTTGACATTGCAGGCCGATGGCCCTCCGCAGGACTGGCGCGCGACTCTGGATCTCTCAGTGGCGGGCCTTTTGCGCTCTGACGGGACGGCGCGGATCGCCTATGACGGACCGCTTTCCGTCGATACGGCCCTGGCACTTTATCCGGGCGCGCAGCTTGATCCCGATCTTGCGGCCCTGATCGGAGACCGCGCGGACCTGCGCGCCGTTGCCGCCGAGGGCGAGGACGGGACCGTCGTGATCGAGCAAGGCAGCCTGACCTCGCCGCATGTCGAGATGTCCGCATCCGGAACCTACGGTCGGACCACCGGCGCCGCTGATCTGGCGGTAAAACTCCAGGCGGGTCCCGGCCTGGCGCAACCCTTCGACGGCGTGGACTTCGCGGGAGCAGGCTTCGATGGCACCGTGGTCGGAATGCCGGGCGATCTGAGCGCGGACGGAATGTTGACACTGGACGGTCTCACGACGGCGCCCGTGGATGTCGCCAACGCGAACCTGACAACAACCTATCGCCAGACCGAGGCCGACGGTCAAGCCGTGCACGAAGTGACGATCGCCGGGCAGACCACGGGGCTTCGTCTGGACAAGATCGCAGCCGATGTCATCGGCACCGCCGAGACTGAACTGGCCGCGTCCATCACTGGCAATCAGGTCCTGTTGGAAACGCTCTGGCTCGACAGCGGCGTCCTCAGTGTCTCGGCCTCGGGCGAGGTCGATATCGAAACCCAAGACGCTGAACTGCTGTTTGGTGTTTCCACACCGAACCTGGCAGCGGTTGCACGCGCCTATGGGACCGAGGCCGGCGGCGTCGTCCAGATGCGCGGCGAAGTCCAGCGCGTCGACGCGGTGACTCAAGTCACGTTGGATGCCGCCATCGAGGATCTGGCGCATGAACTCGCCGATGCGAA
>JBCAXQ010000030.1:0-17336 GCA_038534015.1 Pseudomonadota bacterium
CAGCTTTCCAAGGGGTTGGAGTGGTCGTCGTGACCCGCAATCTCGGTTTGACGGTGGACCAGTCCACTGAATTGCGTGGGAAGATGCGTGAAGCCGGTGCATCCTACAAGGTTGCGAAGAACCGTCTCGCCAAGCTCGCCCTGAAAGACACCGATTATGTCGGCATCGAAGAGTATCTCTCCGGTCCGACCGCGCTGGCCTGGTCTGAAGACCCGGTCGCGGCTGCCAAAGCCGCTGTCGATTTCGCCAAGTCGAACGACAAGCTGGAAATCGTTGGTGGATCGATGGGCACGCAGGTGCTCGATGAAGCTGGGATCAAGGCGCTTGCCTCGATGCCGAGCCTCGATGAGCTGCGCGGTACGCTTGTTGGCCTCATTAACGCACCGGCGACCAAGGTCGCTCAGGTCGTCAATGCGCCTGCGAACAAGCTGGCCCGTGTGTTTGGTGCCTATGGCGCCAAGGATGCTGCGTAACCGAAGCTGCTTGAGTGAGACGATTTCGCAAAGGAATGCGATTTTTTCCGGGAAGCACCCCGCGTGGGGCTCCCAGCCGAATTTTTGGAGTAATCAATCATGGCCGATATTGCCAAGCTTGTAGAAGAACTGTCGAAACTGACCGTCCTTGAGGCGGCTGAACTTGCCAAGGCACTGGAAGAAGAGTGGGGCGTTAGCGCCGCTGCTGCAGTTGCTGTTGCTGGCCCTGCCGGTGGTGGCGACGCTGCTGCACCGGCCGAAGAGAAGGACGAATTCGACGTCATTCTCACCGGCGACGGTGGCAAGAAGATCCAGGTGATCAAGGAAGTCCGTGCCATCACCGGCCTGGGCCTCACCGAAGCCAAGGGTCTCGTCGAAGGCGCGCCGAAGCCGCTCAAGGAAGCTGTCAACAAGGCAGAAGCCGAAGAGATCAAGGGCAAGATCGAAGCAGCCGGCGGTACCGTCGAGCTTAAGTAATCCTGACTTCAGGTTTTGTGGGTGTCTTGAAGCGCCCGCAGATGGGAGGGCGGTGCCAGCGATGGTGCCGCCCTTTTTCTGTGGCGGCAATGTCGCAGTGAGACAATGAACGGACGGCCATAGGCCGAACCATTTTGATCGACTCGCCAACGCGCGTATTCGGGCCGGCTTGCCTGATGGCCGGCGGACGAAACGATGCGTAATGCGGAACCTCTTCAGACGCCGAGTTGGGGCGAAGAGATCCGGGCGACTTTCAAGCTCGCCTGGCCGCTGGCGCTCGCCAATCTTCTGCAAATGCTCACCTATGCCATCGACGTGATGTTCATTGCACGGTTGGGGGAAGCACAGCTTGCCGCATCCGCCCTCGCCGTTTCGCTGTTCGGTCTCGTCCTGTGGGCTCTGACAGGCCTGACCGGTGCGGTCGCACCGCTTATAGCAGAATCGCTTGGAGCTCGAACACCCTCGACCCGTCCCGTCCGCCGCTCAGTGCGAATGGCGCTTTGGCTGGCGGTGATTTCTGGTGCGGTCGGTATGGGTGTCTGCCTCTTGCTTGATCCGATTATGCGCGCGTCCGGCCAACAGGAAGACATTATCGGGCTGGCGAACGAGTATAATTTCGTCATCGTCTTCTCGATGGTGCCCATGCTGCTTGCCGCTGTGCTGCGCAATTATGTCTCGGCACTGGGCAGGCCAATCTTTGCAACGATGATCACTGGCATCGGCATCGGCGTGAATGCGCTCGCCAACTACACCTTCATCTTCGGCAATTTCGGCGCGCCAGAACTGGGCCTGAGAGGCGCGGCTGTCGCCACGATCATCACATCGCTCGTGGTGCTGACTGCTTATGTCATCGCAATTTTCCGCGATGCGGGCTTGCACAAATACCGGGTTTTCTATCGGTTGTGGAAGCCCGATTGGCAGCGCTTCTGGCAAATCATTACAATCGGCACGCCAATCGCACTCACAGTCACTGCCGAAGCAGGCATCTTTGGCGCGGCCGCCTTCATGATGGGCCGCTTTGGCGCGGCGGAATTGGCGGGGCATACAGTCGCGCTGCAATTGGCTGCGCTCGCCTTCCAGGTCCCCTATGGCGTCGGCCAGGCGGTTACGATCCGGGTCGGCTATTTCTATGGTGCGCATGATCGGCAAGGGATCACTCAAGCAGGCTGGGTCGCGATTGCTATAGGCACCGGATTTATGGGGCTGACCGCGCTCGCGATGGTGTTTGCGCCAAAGCTGTTATTGTCGATTTATGTCGATGCCGAAGCCGCCAAGAATGCTGCGCTGGTGGCGTTCGCTTTGCAGTACCTGATACTCGCCGCGATATTCCAGCTCGCCGATGGCGTTCAAGCGGTGGCTGCAGGAGCCCTTCGCGGTCTGCAAGACACCCGCGTACCGATGTGGATCGCGATCTTCAGCTATTGGGTGCCGGGCATCGGCCTCGCGATAGGGCTTGGCTTCTTCACCCCGCTTGAAGGAACCGGGGTCTGGATCGGGCTGGCAACCGGGTTGTTTGTGGCTGCAATCCTGCTGACCTGGCGCTGGACCCTGCGGGACAGGCTGGGCCTTTCCCAACGCCTGAGCTGATCATTCATTTTTTTGCATGTCGCGGTGTTGACTCGGTGGTGCGGCGTCCCCATTTGCGCGTCGCTGGCACTCTCGAGAGGAGAGTGCCAATCTGTGATTATCAACCCAAGAAGAAAGGTCATTACTATGGCATTTCGTCCGCTGCACGACCGCGTTGTGGTCCGTCGCATCGAAGCCGACCAGAAAACCGCTGGCGGCATTATCATTCCCGATTCCGCCCAGGAAAAGCCGAGCGAAGGTGAAGTCGTCTCTGTTGGCGAAGGCGCACGAGACGACGACGGCGATCGCATCGCTCTCGATGTGAAGGCTGGCGACCGCGTGCTGTTCGGCAAGTGGTCCGGCACCGAAGTCAAGATCGACGGCGAAGACCTGCTGATCATGAAGGAAAGCGACATCATGGGCGTGATCGGCTGACCGGCCGACTGATCCACGCTTTCCCAATCAACCAAGAATTCCAGGAGAAACACCAATGGCTGCCAAGGACGTAATGTTCGGCCGTGATGCCCGCGAAGGCATCCTCAAGGGCGTAGACACGCTCGCCAATGCCGTGAAAGTGACGCTCGGCCCGAAAGGTCGCAACGTCGTTATCGACAAGAGCTTCGGCGCACCGCGCATCACCAAGGACGGCGTAACCGTCGCCAAGGAGATCGAGCTCAAGGACAAGTTCGAAAACATGGGCGCACAGATGCTGCGCGAAGTGGCTTCGAAGGCCAATGACGCTGCCGGAGACGGCACCACAACCGCAACTGTTCTGGCTCAGTCCATCGTGACCGAAGGCATGAAGTCGGTTGCCGCTGGCATGAACCCGATGGACCTCAAGCGCGGTATTGACCTTGCCGTTGACAAGATTGTCGAGAACCTCGCCTCGCGCTCCAAAGAAGTTGCTGGCTCGGAAGAAGTTGCCCAGGTCGGCATTATCTCGGCCAATGGCGACAAGGAAGTCGGCGAAAAGATCGCCGAAGCCATGGAAAAGGTCGGCAAAGAAGGTGTCATCACGGTCGAGGAAGCCAAAGGCCTCGAATTCGAGCTCGACGTTGTCGAAGGCATGCAGTTCGATCGCGGCTATCTCTCACCGTACTTCATCACCAATCCGGACAAGATGACGGTTGAACTCGAAAATCCGTACATCCTGATCCACGAGAAGAAGCTGTCGAACCTGCAGTCGATGCTGCCGGTACTCGAAGCGGCCATGCAGAGCGGTCGCCCGCTGCTGATCATCGCCGAAGACATCGAAGGCGAAGCGCTGGCCACCCTCGTGGTCAACAAGCTGCGCGGCGGCCTGAAAGTTGCTGCGGTCAAGGCTCCCGGTTTTGGCGATCGTCGCAAAGCCATGCTGCAGGACATCGCAATCCTCACCACCGGTGAGATGATCAGCGAAGACCTCGGCATCAAGCTTGAGAATGTCACGCTTGGCATGCTCGGCGAAGCCAAGCGCGTCACCATCGACAAGGACAATACGACCATCGTTGATGGCGCCGGTTCGGCTGACGATATCAAGGCTCGCGTTGCTGAGATCCGCACCCAGATGGAAAACACCACCAGCGACTACGACAAGGAAAAGCTTCAAGAGCGCCTTGCCAAGCTCGCCGGCGGCGTTGCCGTCATCAAGGTTGGCGGTGCGACCGAAGTCGAAGTGAAAGAACGCAAGGACCGCGTTGACGATGCGCTGCACGCAACCCGCGCAGCCGTGGAAGAAGGCATCGTCCCAGGCGGCGGTACGGCCCTGCTCTACGCCACGAAGTCGCTCGATGGCCTCGAAGGCGAAAATGACGACCAGACCCGCGGCCTCGACATCGTTCGTCGTGCGCTCCAGGCACCGGTTCGTCAGATCGCCGAGAACGCAGGCCATGACGGCGCAGTCGTCGCTGGCAAGCTGATCGACGGCAATGACGAAGCGATGGGCTTCAACGCGGCGACCGACGTTTACGAAGACCTCGCCAAGGCTGGTGTGATCGACCCGACCAAGGTTGTGCGCACCGCGCTGCAGGACGCAGCATCGGTTGCTGGCCTGCTGATCACCACCGAAGCGGCCATCGTGGACGCTCCGGAAGACAAGGGTGCCGGTGGCGCGCCTGCAATGCCCGACATGGGCGGCATGGGTGGAATGGGCGGCTTCTAAAAGCCCCGCATCATTCTAGCCGACGATAAATGGCCCCGCTGGAGCAATTCAGCGGGGCCTTTTTCGTTTGATTTATCAGTCGAGCGGTTTGATTATTGCGCCCTCAGTAATCAGGGGTGGTTCAATGCGCTTTATTCCAGAGGGCTGGAAAGTCACCAAGCCCGCAAATGATACAGTCACCGAAACCAAAGTACGCATTGAGTCATGGATGAAGGTGTTTTTTGGCGACATCTTTGCCAATCGGTTCGAGAACGAATCGGAACTCACACACTTCGTGAAAGGGAATGAATACAGCTGCATAGGTCAGTCCCACAGCTATAACGGTGTGCAAGTTGTACCCGAGACAGAAGCAATTGTGTTCGGTGCGTCTGGCCTGAATACCTGCACGGTCGACACAGCGACGCTCACCGCCACCTGCGGCCCCTCGACGACCATCAAAGAGCTAAAGGATGAGTTGCTCAAGCACAATCGCGGCATGCTCAACAGTGGGAACTACATGGCACAGACTGTCATCGGCGCGCTCGTGACAGGCACGCATGGTTATGGATCACGGGCACCGATAGCTGATGGCGTGGTGGAATTGACGTTCCTTGATGGAGACGGGCAACCGCACACCATTGGGCGCGGTGATCCGGATTTCCAGTACGCGCTCGTTTCCTTCGGTACGGTCGCGCCAATCATCAGCGTCACGATCGAGAGCACTGAGCTCATGAGCTATCAGTCCGACGCTTGGATCACGCGCCTATCGAAAAAGGCCAATCTCAAGAAGGGCGCTGTCGCGGTGTCATGGGCCGTGGTTCCTTACAGCAAGCCCAACGACCCCTTGATCATGCTTCATACACTTCGCCCAGCAACAGAAGGAAAGGCCGCGCAGGAGAAAAAGCCGCCGCTGTTCTCGCTTGGTTGGCTCGCGCAGTTGGTGATTGAACAATTCTGGGTGTTCGACCGGACCTTCCCCACCATGCGCCGGACGCTGCAGCGATTTGCAGATCGGTTGAATATTCGCACCCATCGGAGAGTCATTACCAAACCGGAAGACATCGACTTTCTCTATGATCCTGAGCCCCTGCTTAAAAGCCAACGATCACCCGATGTCTTGCAAGGATTCTTCTCTACCACTCACACAGCCTACAATTTGGCCTTCTTCGTGCCGCTTAGCCGCGCAGATGACTTGGTACGGTTTGTAATGCTTGAGGCTGAGAGCCTTCGTCACCTGGGCTTCCACCTCAAGAGCCTGATTGGTGTGCGGGAACTGAACGATAAATCGGACCTTCCCTTTGCCGGAAACTTCAATGGCCCGGTGGCAGCGATCGATTTGTTCGCAGATGTCCGCGATTACGCCTGGCTTGAGCGACTGCAGCGCGAAGTGATCGCCTATTTCGACGATGTCCGGCCGCATTGGGGGAAGAGTGCGATCGTGCCAGACTTTGCTGCAAGCTTGGGCGAAAACCATATCAATGCACTGCGCGAACTGCACCAGCGCCACTATCCGCAGGGAAACCTCAAGACGAATGAACGCGTCCGCAAACTTTTCGATCTTGGCCGGCCAGCCGCCTCGACAGTCTACGAAATGGCCAAAGCGTCTGGGCATGATGAGTAGGCGGGCTTACACCCGCCTGACTCATTCCAGAGCTCAGCCGCCTTTCCGGCTTTCCTCAGCGGCTTCGACCACTGCCGCATCCCAGGTGACTTCAGTCTGGGTTTGCGGGTTAAAGCGTGTATCCTCATAACTCGCGGCTTCGGCTGCAGCGATCTCTTCCGCTGTCAGAAACTCGCTCGGCTCCAATGCGAAAACATCAATCCCGCGCGTGATCTCGGTGCCGTAGATCCGACCATTGTACCAATAGCTGGACCAGTATCCGCCAACGACCAACTGCTCGTCATCAATGGCGCCGCGATCGAAATAGGCGATCTCTTTCGGGTTCGCGCTATCAGTGAAGTCCATCAGGCTGATGCCGCCCTGATACCAGGATTGGACAAAAATGTCGCGGCCCGGGACAGGCACGATTGAACCGTTATGCGCAACGCAGTTTTCAAATTCACCCTGCGGGCCAGGCAATTTGTAGTGTGAACGGAATTCCAGCTTGCCATCAACGATGTCATAAACGGCGTTCGCCCCCCATGTCATCGGGTCAGAAGCGCGGCACCGCGCACGGCCACCGCCGCCCCACTCATCAGTGAAGATGACTTTGGTACCATCGTTGTTGAACGTAGCCGAATGCCAATAGGCAAATCCCTTGTCGAACACGGCATCGATGCGAACCGGGTTCATCGGATCCGAAATGTCGAACAGGATACCATTGCCTGAACAAGCGCCGGCGGCGATGTTCTTAGCTGGGAACACCGTGATGTCGTGGCATTCATCCGTCGGGCGCGTGTCCTGCGCACCATCCTCGCTCTCGCCACCTTGCCACAGGCCAGCGATCTGACCTGTTTCGGGATCGGCGAAGACGCGCGGGCTCTTCACGATGCGCGATTTCGAAGGGTCCGCCAAAGGAATTTCGACGACATCAATGCTGAACAGAGCCGTTCGGGTGTCGCCCGGCTCGGCGCCGATGCAACCAGCGAGTTCTTCCTCGTCGCGAATGCGCGATGTTCCAGAATTATAGACAATGATCTTTTCAACGTCGGCACTTACGATCGAGTGCGTGTGGCTGCCGCGGCAAGTCTGCACCTGACCGACTTGGCGCGGAGCCGCCAGATCAGAGATGTCGAAAATGCGAAGTCCGCGGAATCGCTCTTCACTTACATCCTCGGCCACTCCCTGAAGCCCGCAATCCACGCGGCCACGAGTCTGCTCGACGCTCATCACCAGAATGTCGCCCACAACGGAGACATCGCCCTGGCCGCCGGGGCAGACAATAGAGCTAAACAGGGCTGGTGCTCCGTCATCACCAAGCTTGTAGATGTTGAATCCGTGATAATTGCCCGCAACCATCACATCATCGAAGAACGCGATATCGGTGTTGGCAAAATCCAGGAGTGGCGAACGTTCTGCAAACTGGGTGAGACTTTCTTCCTCCTCACGCAGCGGCGATTCATCGTCGGTTTCAGCTTCAGCGTCTGCCTCAGCCTCCTCGGCTGATTCGCCGGTTTCGTCTCCTTCAGCCTCTTCTTCGTCCTTGGGAACTTCGGGGCGAAGGTCGGCCGGATTGGCGGGATCGAAAAACCCGGCTGGTTTGGACAGGCTGGCAACCTTGCGCAGGTTGAAGATTGCCTCGCCAGCATCGTCAAAGCCCGCGGCCAAGGTTGCGCGCGGATCTGCTGACAGGCTGGCAAGAATGGCATCCATGCGATCAATCTCTGTGGTTTGATCATTTTCGACGTCGCCAACAAATCGGAACAGCACAGGATCGGCGGCGCTGCCTGGCTGGCCAAGAAGCTCTTCGACCATCTCAACCGCGCCTTCGTGATGCGCAATCATCAGAGTCAAAAACTGCCGGTCAAATTCGACGCCTTCGGCCGCTGCCAAAGCTTCCATTTGCTCGGGGCTCGCCATGCCAGCCATCGTGTGATGCATATGGCCCGCATGACCGGCATGCCCAGGAATCTCGACCGGCTCCCCGCGCGTGGTCAGCCATTCTTCCATGAACTGGATTTCGTCAGCTTGGCTCGCCTCTATGCGGCCTGCGATCGCGACAATCTCTTCGCGGTTGGTCCGGTCTTTCACCAGGACTGCCATCTCGACAGCCTGCTGATGATGCACAATCATGCCTTGCATGAACGACACATCAGCCGGAGCATAGCGATTGTCGGCGAGTTCGATCGCTTCCTCAGCAGTAAGCATCCGGCCTTCCTGACCGGGGGCGCCAGGCTGGACAATTGGTGCTGTTTGGGCAAGCGCCACACTCGAGCTTCCAAGGAGCAGGCTGGCGATGGCTGCGCGCGACATCGCATTTGTGGTGATCATGATATGAAGTATCCCTATTGGTTGCCGCATTCCTGCCGCGCCCTTCAAGACAGTCAAGGCCAAAAACACCGTTTTGTTCCTGTTTTTGGGGTCGTGCCGGAACCAAATGCTCTGCGCGCTATTGGATTGAGGGCCATGCGAAGGGGTGGCGGGCTGCGAATCTGGTCGTTCGCAGCGCACAATTCATCGCAGGCTAAAGCGAATTGGGTTGCGAGCAAGAATCTCCGCCCGTTAAGTCCACGCTAACTCAACATCCGTAGGCTTGATTTATGTCTTTGACGCGCCTTTCTGCCATTTTCACCGGTCTTGCAGCATTTTTTCTGGCGAGTTCGCCAGCGACAGCACAAACCAATGACCTCCAGGCCAGCTTCGACAGCACCTTTGGGACAGAGCCTCGCAATCCTGAGTCTTTCAACGCAAGTTACGAGACCAGTTTTGAAAGACAGATAGCCACGCTGGCCGATGGTGATCTCGGAAGAATTGGCGTTTATGCCGTGGATCTGTCGACAGGCGAAGAGATCTCCGTCCTCGCCGATCAACGTTTTCCGATGGCCAGCACGAGCAAAGTGGCCGTGGCAGCGACCTTTCTTGCAGGCGTCGATCAAGGCAGATGGAGCCTGACGAGCGAGTTCCCCCTTCTGATACCGGTCAAATCCAAAAAGTTTTCGAGTGCGAGTGCCCCGGTTCGCACCGGCAATTACGTCCCTGCCTATGAACTGATCGGGCTGATGATCAGCAAGAGCTGCAACAGTTGCACCGATGCATTGCTTAGGGTGGTTGGCGGCCCGGAGGCTGTGAATGCGTGGATGCGAAACGCCGGTATCGCGGATTTCGAACTCTCGCGCGACATTGCGACGCTCGTCCGGGATGATGGCGAATATGATCCCGCCGCCTGGATCGATCCGCGCGATTCAGCCACTCCGAGGGCCATGGGCCAGTTGCTGGCAGGCATATACGAAGGGCGCTGGCTGAGCGCCCGTAGCCGGGGCGTGCTGTTGGGTGCGATGGAAGAAACAACGACCGGCAAACGGCGAATGCCCGCCGCCCTACCAGGTAGCGCTTATCTCGCCCACAAGACTGGGACTCTCAGTCGGACGGCTAGTGATATCGGAATATTCCAGTTGCCTGACGGTAGAACAGTGGCGGCGGCAATCTATGTCACAGGCCAGAGCGCCAACCTGATTGATGAAGCCCGCAATAAGCGGACTGCCCGCAAGATGCGCGATGCACGGATAGCCGATATCACCCGTGCGCTGTACAACGGATTCGCCAGCAAACAGGCTCCGGAACGCAACTGGACCAACGCACCGCGCACTGGCGGTTAAGTCAAAGGCAGATTAGGCAAAAGAAAGGGCGGCGCCTTTCGGCACCGCCCCTCTTTGCGATTAGCAATTCGCTTCGTGCGAATTACTCGCCGGTTACGGCGTCAGCAGCGTCGGCAGCAGCGCCTTCGACGGCATCAACAGCATCGCCAGCAGCTTCAGCGGTTGCGTCAGCAGCGCCTTCAGCGGCTTCAGCAGTTGCATCGACAGCACCTTCAGCAGCTTCACCAGTTGCTTCGGCAGCATCGCCAACAGCTTCAGCGCCTTCTTCGGCAACCGAAGTTGCGTCTGCAGCCATTGCGTCAACGGTGTCACCAGCCTGTTCAGCGGTTTCCGAGCAAGCAGCGAGGCCGAGAGCCGAACCAGCAACTGCAGCGGCAAGAACGATCTTACGCATAAAAAATATCCTTTGATCAGCGAGTTATATAAACGAGGTCCGTCCTCTTGGTCCCCGTCAAAGCCACACTCTGTCGTCCGGCTTCGACACCTCAAATAGTGGCGACAATGTGGCGATGCAAGCACAATTGACTCATTTCGCCATTTTTTTGCCTCATTTGGGCGTCCAATGCGTGTGGTGGTTTGATCGTCCATAAGCCTTTCGTTGCGGCTTACACGACCCGGCTATCGCTGCTAGCAAACACGCATGTCAGAGCAAAACCACCTCTATCTCGTCGATGGCTCGTCCTACATTTTTCGTGCCTATCACCGGCTTCCGCCGCTGACCGATCCGGAGGGCACCCCTGTGGGTGCGGTGTATGGCTACACGACCATGCTGTGGAAGCTCGCCGATGATCTCGATCAGGCTGATGGGCCCACCCATCTGGCGGTGATTCTCGACAAAAGCTCGCACTCTTTCCGGAATGAAATCTATCCCGAGTATAAGGCCAATCGGCCCGACCCACCCGAAGACCTGGTGCCTCAATTCCCGCTGATACGGGACGCAACTCGGGCTTTCAGCCTTCCGTGCATCGAGGAAGAAGGACTCGAAGCCGACGATCTGATTGCCTCCTACGCACGCGCGGCTCAGCGCGAAGGCTGGAACGTTACGATCGTTTCCTCGGACAAGGACCTCATGCAGCTAATCGGCCAAGAGAGCGGAGCCAATGGGCCCGGACGGATCGACATGCTCGACACCATGAAGAGCCAGCGGATCTACATCCCGGAGGTCGAAGAGAAATTTGGTGTCCAGCCGGAGCTCGTGGGTGATGTGCTCGCTCTGATGGGGGACAGCGTCGACAATGTGCCCGGCATTTACGGAGTAGGGCCCAAGACTGCCAGCAAGCTGATTGCCGAACACGGATCGCTTGCGGCGGCGCTGGATCAGGCGCCGGATATGAAAAAGTCGAAACTCAAGGAGCGGCTGATCGAGGGGCGCAAGGACGCCGAACTAAGCAGAGTCCTGGTAGCGCTCAAGGAGGATGCAGACCTTCCCCAGCCGCTTGATGACTTCAAATTGGACAGCATCCCGCCCGAACCGCTAGCCGCGTTTCTGGAAAAGCACGGTTTCTCTTCCTTGCTCCGCAGGCTGGATGCTGGCTCAGGAAGCCCGGAACGCCCGAACAATCTCGATCCGGCCAAGGCCGAAAAGACTGGTGATGCCGGAAATGCGGAGGGCAATCGCCAGCCTTTGCCAGAAATGCCCAAACTTGATCGCGGCGCTTATGAAACAGTCCAGACGATGGGGCAGCTTGAAGCGTGGATTGAACGCGCCATCGCTGCACGAGAAGTTGCCGTCGATACCGAGACCTCTTCACTGGATGCCATGCAGGCGGAGCTGGTGGGCGTAAGCCTGGCGCTTGGTCCCAACGATGCCTGTTACATTCCGCTGGCTCATGGCGGAACCGATTTGCTTTCTGAAAAGCCCGAGCAGATTGATCGCGACGCCGCCATTGCCGCTCTCAAACCCCTTCTGGAAGACGAAAGCGTGATCAAGATCTTTCAGAACGGCAAATATGATCTCAACGTGCTTGCTCGCTACGGCATTGCTGTGAGTCCGGTGGAGGACACCATGATCGTCAGCTTCGCGCTTGACGCTGGACGCAGCCTCGAGGGCATTGGTGGCGGACACGGCATGGATGAACTCTCGGAACGGCATCTCGGCCACACGCCGCTGTCGTTCAAGGATGTGTGCGGAACCGGCAAAAAACAGATCCCGTTTGGCGAAGTGCCCTTGGATCGCGCGACCCAATATGCGGCTGAGGATGCCGACGTGACATGGCGGCTTTACCAGCATTTGAAGCCGCGCCTGGCCGCTGAAGGTGGGACGAGGATCTATGAACGGGTCGACCGCCCGCTCATACCGGTTGTCGCACAGATGGAGCGCGAAGGGATCAAGGTAGATCGCGCGCGCCTGGCCAAACTGTCGGAGGAATTCGCTGGCGAGACCGGTCGCCTTGAAGGGGAAATTCACGAGATCGCCGATCAGGAATTTACCGTCGGCAGTCCAAAACAATTGGGCGAGATACTGTTCGACAAGCTTGGTTATAAAGGTGGGAAGAAGGGCAAGAGCGGCCAGTATTCGACTGATCAGAGCGTGCTTGAGCGCTTGGCTGGCGATGGAGCGCCCATTGCAAAAAGGGTGCTCGAATGGCGCCAGCTATCGAAGCTGAAATCAACCTATACTGACGCGCTACAGCAAGCGATCAACCCGAATACGGGCCGCGTCCATACCAGCTATTCGCTGGTGGGTGCGCAGACTGGACGGTTATCGTCGACCGATCCAAATCTGCAGAATATTCCGATACGCACACCGATCGGACGGCAGATTCGAGAGGCCTTTGTGCCGGAGCCGGGGAATCTGCTGCTTGCTGCGGACTATTCGCAGATTGAGCTGCGACTGGCCGCCCACATGGCCGAAGTCGACACACTCAAACAAGCATTCGCGAACGGTGAGGATATCCATGCACGCACCGCGACAGAGATGTTCGGCGAGGTGACACGCGATACGCGTGCACGAGCCAAGACGATCAACTTCGCTATCCTATATGGCATTTCGCGCTGGGGGCTCGCGGGTCGTCTCGAAGTTGAACCAGACGAAGCCCAGGACATGATCGACACCTATTTCAAACGCTTCCCGGGCATCCAGCGCTACATCTCGGACACGCTTACGACCGTGGGCGAGCAAGGCTATTCCGAAACGTTGTTTGGAAGAAAGACATGGTTCCCGCGGATCAGATCAAAGAACCAAACCGAGCGGCAGGGTTCAGAGCGCGCGGCAATCAATGCCCCTATCCAGGGCACCAGCGCCGACATCATCAAGCGTGCGATGGTCCGAATGCTTCCGGCATTGCGTGACGCCGGACTGCCAGATGTGCGTATGCTTCTTCAGGTACACGATGAATTGGTGTTCGAATTGCCCGATGGCGATGTCGCCGCGGCCAAGCCGGTTATCGAACGTGTGATGTCAGAGGCTGCGCTGCCAGCAGTTGAAATCGATGTACCTCTAAAGGTCGACATCGGCACCGGAGCGAGCTGGGACGCTGCGCACTAGAGCGCTCTAGGCCTTGTCTTCAGCCTCGCCATGCTTCTTTGCTCGGGTTGGTTCGAGCGTTTCGGGCACTAGGAAACCGATCGGGTTCGCTTCGGCCGCGCGCTTCTTCAACTCGCCGCGCATCTTGCGGTACTCCGACTCCATCTTGGCGGTGACGGTCGCGCGGCTGTCCTTCAGCGCTTCTTCGAAGTCTTTCGCAGCGACTTCCGAGACATCGCTGCCAACGCGGCGCAAAGCGGTCAGACCGGCGCGGCGCACGACATCTTCAAGGTCAGCCCCAGTGAAACGCTCTGTCTCCTTGGCGACCTTCTCAAGATCGACATCCTTCGCGAGCGGCATTTCCTTGGTGTGAATCTCCAGGATATGCTTGCGACCCGGAGCGTCCGGCGTGCCGACATAAACCAGCTCATCAAAACGCCCTGGGCGCAGCAATGCCGGATCGACCAGTGTCGGGCGGTTGGTTGCGCCAATCACGACCACTGATTGCAGCTCTTCAAGGCCGTCCATTTCAGCCAGGATCGTGTTGACGACGCGCCCGGTTACCTGGGGCTCGCCCTGGCCTGATCCCCGCGCAGGAACCAGACTGTCAATTTCGTCGATAAAGACCACACATGGTGCCACTGATCGGGCACGAGTGAACATTCGCGCGATCTGCTGTTCGCTTTCGCCATACCACTTGGACAGCAGATCGGAGCTCTTCATCGAAATGAAGTTTGCTTCGGCCTCTTTCGCCACAGCTTTGGCGAGCAAGGTCTTGCCGGTACCAGGTGGCCCATAGAGCAGAAAACCCTTGGCTGGCCGGATACCCAGGCGGCGGAATGCCTCGGGGTTCTTGAGCGGCAGCTCAATCCCTTCCTTGAGCTTGTCGATTGCATCGCCGACTCCGCCTATGTCGCTCCATTTGACATTGGGCATCTGCACCATGACTTCGCGCATAGCCGAAGGCTGTATGCGCTTGAGCGCCGACAAGAAGTCTTCGCGCGATACGCAGAGTTCCTCGAGCACTTCAGGAGGAATGGTCCGTTCATCCAGATCCAGCTTGGGCATGATACGGCGGACGGCATCGATGGCTGCTTCGCGCGCGAGGGCCGCGATATCGGCTCCCACAAAACCATGGGTGACGCGTGCCAGTTCATCCAGATTGACGGCTGATTCGAGCGGCATCCCGCGGGTGTGGATTGTCAGGATTTCGCGACGGCCGCTCTGGTCCGGCACACCGATCACAATTTCGCGATCAAATCGGCCCGGACGGCGCAAGGCTTCATCTATCGCATCGGGTCGATTTGTCGCCGCGATGACCACAAGGTTGGCCCGCGCTTCCAGCCCATCCATAAGCGTGAGCAGCTGAGCAACGAGCCGCTTCTCCGCCTCACCCGGTACTTGCGTGCGCTTTGGCGCGATGGAGTCGATTTCGTCGATAAAGACGATAGCCGGTGCAGCGCGGGTGGCCTCCTCGAACACTTCACGCAGTCGCTTTTCGCTTTCGCCATAGCCCGAACCCATGATCTCAGGCCCGTTGATGGTGAAAAATTCAGCGTCAGATTCGCTGGCGACTGCCTGAGCAAGCCGTGTCTTGCCAGTTCCCGGAGGACCATGAAGCAAAACGCCCTTGGGCGGATCAACGCCCAATCGGGTGAACAATTCGGGATAACGCAGCGGCAGTTCGACCATCTCACGCAGCGCCTGAATGGTGTCGGCCATGCCGCCGACATCATCATAGTTCACAGAAGCACGTGCATCGCGGGGCTCTTCGAAGTCTGTTCGCAGTTCAACTTCGGTGTTCTCGTCAATATGGACGATGCCCTTCGGCGAAGTCGAATGGACCGACAGCCGAATCTGGGTCAGTGCGTATGCTGGCGCACGCAGCAATTGCCGCACGTCGGGCGGCATATTCTGCACTGGCTGCTGTCCTGTCGTCGCCACCAGATCTCCCGCAGTCAGCGGGCGGCGAAAGAAATTGCGTTTAAGAGCCTGCGTCGGTCCTTGCAGTCGCATCTCCCGTTGTGCCGGGGCAAACACGACGCGCGTGGCCGGACGAGACTCTGCAACCGTAATCTCAACATGCTCGCCTGAACCAGCCTCCGCATTGCCCCGCTGCAGGCCATCAAGCCGAACCACATCGAGTGTATCATCTTCCTCGTACGCAGCCATCGCGATCGCTGCCGTGGTCCGTTTGCCAATGATCTGGACAACGTCACCCTCGGTTATGCCAAGCGACTGAAATGCCGAACGGGGCATTCGCGCGATGCCCTGACCCGATTCCTCTTGCCGCGCCGGGGCGACCTGCAATCGAACGGTGGCTGGGGATGTCGCTGCGTCGGCATCGGCCATGGGCATACTCTCGTGTGATTCTTGTTGTGCGGGTCCGCGACTGCCTAGGTAGGCTCAGATAGGATTGCAAATGTCGGGCGTAAGAGGACCAAAGATGGCTGCCCGTATTCGTGCTGCGATCTGCTGCAGCCAAGAAAAAAGCCCGGTCCGAAGACCGGGCTTGAAAAGTTTGGGAGAGGATGCCTGAAAGGCATGCCCAGTGATATGCAAGTGAGACCATTTTTGTGCAAGTGCGAATGACGCATTTTAACTTGCATTTTTCGCAAGTTGCAAATTGTTTCAGTTTTATGTCGCTGATATTGCAACTATTTCTGAAAATTCGATGCGTTTGGCGCATTTCTACAACTCGACCGATCCAGCTTTTGTGCGCAGCACAATTGTGCAGTGCCGAAAGCCTGTGCCTGCCCTGGCTGAAAATCATCCTGGCGCACACCACGCGGGTGACAAGGTGAAACTCACGCACTAATCAGGCGATGACAGACCATTGATTGCCTCCATCCGACCGGAATTCTCTCTATGAAGAAACTATATCCCGATGCCTCCTCAGCTCTGGAAGGAATCCTTGCCGACGATATGCTGATCGCTGCCGGCGGATTCGGGCTTTGCGGCATACCGGAGAGGCTGCTTGATGCGATCCGCGACAGCGGCGTCAAAAACCTCACCTTTGCCAGCAATAATGCAGGCATCGACAACGAAGGGATCGGAAAGCTGCTTCGCACGAAGCAGGTCAAAAAGATGATCAGTTCCTATGTCGGCGAGAATAAGGAGTTCGAACGACAATTTCTGGCTGGCGAGCTCGAGGTCGAATTCTGCCCGCAAGGCACGCTGGCCGAAAGGATGCGGGCTGGCGGCGCTGGCATTCCTGGGTTCTATACCAAAACTGGCGTTGGCACGCAAGTCGCCGAAGGCAAGGAGCATAAGGATTTTGGCGGAGAGACATATATCCTCGAACACGGGATATTTGCCGATCTGTCGATCGTGAAAGCCTGGCAGGCAGACGAAACCGGGAACCTAGTGTTTCGCAAGACTGCGCGCAATTTCAACCAGCCAGCGGCGACCTGCGGCAAGATCTGCATTGCCGAGGTCGAAGAGATTGTCCCAGCGGGCGCGCTTGACGCCGATTCAATCCACCTGCCGGGAGTGTTCGTGCAACGCATGATTCTGGGCGCGCCCTATGACAAGAAAATCGAATTCCGCACCACGCGTGATCGTGAGGTCGCCTGACCATGGAAGCCCTCCCCCGCACTCTGGCAATTCTTGCGACAGCTTGGTTGCTTCAGGGCTGCGTTGCGGCTGTCCCGATCATTGCTGGCAGCGCAATCCTGCGCAGTGAGACGGATGGGAAAAAGGCCGGGGAAGAAACGGATGCGGCGGTAATTGTCGAGGCTGGGAATACCGGGGAATTGGCCCCCACGCCTGCTACTACGCTTGGTCCAGAAGGGCCCGAACCAGACCCCGCTCTCGTGGCCAGCCAACCCGCGGCAACCACCGACGCTGCGGGAAGTGCGCCTGCGATGGTATTGACGCAGCCCTCTCTTCAGGAGGCACCTGCCTCTACATCGCTCCCTGAACCGGCGATCGAATCAGGGCCGGAATCGTCGGTCAGGTTCGCCTCGGCAGCTCCAAT
>JBCAXQ010000031.1:0-17310 GCA_038534015.1 Pseudomonadota bacterium
CCAAGAAATACGGCGCTTACCTCGGCGGACCGATTGTCAAAGACAAAATCTTTTTCCACGTCACTTACGACCGCGAAGAAGGCAGTGAAGGCCTTGACGATGGCCCAGCCGGTTCAGGCGCAGCCAACGAAGCCGCAGGCATCACGCAAGCTGACATAACCGAGATCCAGAATATCCTGCAGAACACCTATGGGTTTGATGCTGGTTCGTTCCTGAACTCGATCCCTCGCAACACCGAACGCTGGCTCGTCCGTCTCGACGCAAACATTTCCGACGATCACCGCGTTGCCTTCAACTACCAGCGGACCCGCGAAGACTTCGTGACCACGCAAAACGTTGATGCACGCGATGATGAGCTTGGGCTCAGCTCAAACTGGTACCAGTCGGGCAACGAAATCGACAGCTACTCGCTGCGTCTCTTCTCGGACTGGTCAGACAACTTCTCGACTGAGATCCGTGTGTCACGGATCGACAATGCTGACGTGCAGGACAGCCTCAACGGCACCGATTTCCAGGAGTTTGAGATCACCACGCCGGGCGAAGGAACAGTCTTCGTTGGCCCGGATGAATTCCGTCAGGGTAACGAACTGCGCACCCAGACCGATCAGGTAAAGATTGCTGGGTTCCTGACCGCTGGCGATCACAACTTCACCATCGGTGCAGAATATGATCGCTTCGATGTCTTCAACCTGTTCGTGCAATCGGCCAACGGTGTCGCAGAGTTTGACAATTTTGCCGATCTCGAAGCTGGCACCCCATCCGCACTCCGGTTCCGCGCTGCGGTATCGGGCGACATTGATGATGCAGCTGCGATCTTCGAACGCGAAATCTTCAGCGTCTATTTGCAAGATGAGTGGTTCGCCACGCCTGACCTGACTCTCCAAGCTGGCGTTCGCTATGATTTCTATAACGGCAGCGTAGTGCCAGCAGCGAACCCCACGTTCGCTCAGCGCTATGGTTTTACCAACCAGACCGGCTTTGATCGTCTTGACGCTCTGCAGCCGCGCTTTGGTTTCCGTTATGATGCTGGCGAAACCTTTGCTGGTAACACCACGCTCCGCGGCGGTGTTGGCATCTTCTCGGGCGGTGACCCATCCGTGATCTTCTCGAACAGCTACACCAACAATGGTGTGACGCTTGACGATGTGGATGAAGATGATCTGGCCGATGCAGGCATTGCGCTTGTAACCGATGGCTTCAACGTGCCTGCCGGTGCAGAGGGTCTGCTGGTAGCTGGTGACGGGGAGGTCAATGCGATCGACCCGAACTTCGAAATCCCGACCTTCTTGCGCGCCAATATTGGGCTGGATCACCAGTTCAACAGCGGCTGGCGGATGATCTTCGATTATATCTATTCGAAGTCATACGACCCACTGTTCATTCAGGATCTTACGCTGGCCAATATCGGCACTGCACCCGATGGTCGTCCTCTGTACCGCCAGGTCGATTTCCTTGACCCGGATTGTGCGGTGACCCCGGGAGACTCTGCTGTTTGCGATAGTCGTACAACCAGCGATTATCTGCTGACCAACGGCGAAGGCGGCCGCAGCCACAGCGTTAGCGTGTCTCTCAGCAACAGCTGGAGCCAGGAAGCTGGCCCGCTTGGCATTGGCGGCGATGTCTTGCTTGCCTACGCATATCAGGACTCGACGGAAATCCAGCCGCTCACTTCGAGCCGTGCTGTTTCGAACTTCGGCAACTTCTCGAAGATCGACGTCAACAACCCTGTGGCGGCAACGTCTAACTCGTCGCGTGCTCACAACGCGATCTTCCGCCTGAACCTTGAAAAGGATATCATCGGGGACAACGAAACCCAGCTGACATTCTTCCTCAAGTATCGGACCGGGCAGCCATTCAGCTACAACTTCGAAACGACGCCGGACAGTGATCCAACCGACGACTTCAACCCGTTTGGCGACTCCCGTGCCTTCGAAGATCGCGTGCTGCTTTATGTCCCGCTTGAGAACGACCCGGACGTAGTCTATGCGACTGGCTTCGACCTTGCTGCATTCAACCAGTTCATTGCCGACAATGATCTGGCCCGCGGCGAGATCATTGAGCGTAACTCGCAGACCTCGGATGATTACTGGGATCTCGATCTTCGTTTCAGCCAGGAACTTCCAGGCTTCTTTGGACGCGATCGTTTCCGTCTGATTGTCGATCTCGAGAACGCGCTGAACCTGATCGACAGCAGCTGGAATACCCTCAACCAGAGAGGCTTCGAGTACAACTCGCCAGTCGTTCAAACGCAGATCAACGATCAGGGACAGTACGTTTACACGAACTTCCTCGGCGATGGTTCGCAGCGGACTTCGACTGCGCCATCAGTCTGGCAGATTCAGTTCGGTATCACCTACGACTTCTAAGTCGTGGGTCACCACCACGGACAAACGAGCGGCGGGGCCTTCGGGCTCCGCCGTTTGCTTTTGGGCAATGGTGCGCTTCAGCCGCGCGCGCGGTTGCTTCGCTCGCCGTCAAGAATACGCCCGGCGGCGATCGCAAGGAGGTCTTGCGCCAGACTGCGCTGCAGGGCGATATCGCGACTTTCGCGTAACGCCAGGTCAAGGTCAGCCGCCTTGGTCCCCAGGTCGGGTTCGCCAAAAACCGCTGCCGTCCCGGCCAATTTGTGAATCAGCCGAACGAACGCCACATCTTTCCCGCAGTCGAAGCCGTCACGATTCAGCGCGGTGGCGATTGCATCGATCATCTCGCTGCGCCGTTCCTCCCATTGGGCGATGAGTTTGGGTGAGAGGGGCAATTGGCTCGGCGCGGGTGACGGTTCGGCTTTCTGAGCTGCTGGCAGGTGATTGCCCTGATCGACAATGCGCGTTGGCAGCCAGCGTTGCAGCGCTTTTACGAGGTCGCCAAACGCCAATGGCTTGGCCAGATGGGCCTGCATGCCAGCCTTTCGCGTAGCGGCGATATCTTCAGGAAAGGCGTTGGCGGTCAATGCTACAATCGGCAGCTCATTCGGACCAATGCCCTCGGCTCTGATCGCGCGCGTTGCCGAATAGCCATCGCATGCCGGCATCTGCACATCCATCAGCACAAGCTCATAGGGTTCGCCGCGGCACCAGGCGTCAACCACCATTGCTATCGCTTCGTGCCCGTCATGCGCGATTGAGACCGATTGGCCGCACCTTTCCAGCATGTCGATCATCAGCAGCCGGTTCACGTCATGGTCTTCGGCCAGGAGGATGTTTGCTGGTGGGGGCAGCGCCTTGGATTCCTGTGCCGGTGGCATGGATGGCGGTGCGGCTGGCGCCTCGGCACCTTCAAATGGCAACCGCAATGCGAAACAAGATCCGGTGCCTGGTTCGCTGGCAACTTTTATCGATCCGCCCAGCCGTGCAGCGAGTTGGGAACTGATCGAAAGGCCAAGGCCGGTGCCCTCGAATCTGCGCTCAGTGTCATTCTCTCCCTGCACGAAGGGTTGGAATATGTGTTCGATCGTGTCTGGATGGATACCGATACCTGTGTCGACGACTCTGATTATGACCTCATCACATTCGATCGAATAGCTGACCGTGATGTGGCCGCTTTCAGTGAACTTCACTGCGTTGCCGATCAGGTTCAGCGCTATCTGCCGAAGACGGAGAGCATCTGTGATAAGCCATTGCGGATCACGTGAGCCGGAGAAGCGCAGCTCAAGCCCTTTTTCTTCCGCCGCGATCCGGTGAAGCGCGGCACATTCCGCCAGTATGGCGTCGATATTGACGGGTGTGGGGTCAATCACAACCTCTCCGGCTTCGATTTTGGACAGGTCGAGTATGTCATTGAGCAGCATCATCATCGATCGTCCGGATTGCACAATCAATTCGGTTTGGCGCCTTTGGGACGGGTCGAGGCAATCGCTCTGCAGCATCAGCTCCGCAAATCCCAACACGCCGTTCATGGGGGTGCGGATTTCGTGGCTCATATTGGCAAGGAATTCCGTCTTCGCCTTTGCTGCGTTATCGGCGCTGCGCCTTGCCTCGATCAATTCCCTGCGGCTGGCTTTGAGTCGTTCGGTAGCGCGCTCGCGACCTTCCAGAATTGCGGCCACAGGGAGACCTGTCAGAAAGTTGGCCGCAACAAAGGCCTGCAGCAACTGCATCTGCGTTACCGCCGATCCTGAGGATTGAACGATTGGACCATGCCCGGCCCAAGTCATAGATGTGGTCAGCAAAGCCAGCATGGCGATAAACAGAGCTGTGCCGAGCGGGCCAAGCCGAAACGCGTGCAGAAGCGTGATTGGCGGGATCAGGAACAGCAGCGGGTATACGGGTTGGTCGAACACCAGATAGGCGCAGATCAGACCGCTAACCAGCACGATCGCGCGTTCCAATGGGCCGGTCCTTATGGGTATCGAGCGACCCAAAATGGCATCGACCACAAGCAGTGTAGTCGGGACAATCAGGATCATGCCCATCCCGTCTGTAAGGAACCATCCGCTGACGGCACGCCAGAAATCGTCCGTCCCTTGCCCCATTACGGTGGAAGCGACAGTTGCGGAAATCAGCGGCCCGATCAAACCGCCGATCAAGGCAAACGAGGCGAGGTGATTGATGTTGGCCATGTTCGGCCTCCAGCCGCAAAAATGGCGGATGAGAATGGTCACTACGACAACATCAAGTATATTGGCGGCTGAAAAGACGAGCGTCTGATGCGCCGGGAAACCGACGGTTCCGTCCCCGGCAATGCTGCCGAGAAAGATCGCACACAGAAACGGCACCTCATTCTTGAGTCTGGCACGCAGCAGGAAGGCAACGGCCGCCGCATCCGGAAGCCAGATCGTTGCCAGCGGGCCTTCAAACCGGGTCATGGATACGCTGAGATATGCCAGCAGGCCGAATGCTATCCCGCCGACAGCGGCAGCTACCAGGCTGGAACGGTCAACAGCCCCGACGGCGATGTTTGCCCGGATAACGGATTGCATGCCAAATGCACTTGCGGCGGGCATTGGTTGTCCAGGCATGATGAATTTCGTCCTGCACTGCGCGGTTGGGAAAGGTCAGCGTGTAGGCATAGGACAGCGGAGCGGTATCCGGGTTGATCAACGGATAGGGATGGACCCTTAGCCAAAATCGGACCACTTAATCGGCGAGCGGGAGGTGAAATACGCGATGATGGCGGGAGAGGGATTCCTGAAGCGACGCAAGCGACCTCGTTGGCAGGTGCTTGTGTTGATCGTGCTGGCTCATATCGTGCTTTTGTACGCGCTTGGCCGTGTCTTTGCCCCGGACATGACTGCTTCGGTGGAACGCAGCGTGGTCTCGGCCTTTACTGTCACGGTCACCGCACCTGCCGAGCCAACACCTGAGGCGACGCCCGAACCCGATGAAGGGGCCCAAGGTGATCCCGGGCGACGCGCAACACCCAGCGAAGTGACTGCGCCAAAGCCGCCGACACCGATCGCCACACCGACGCCTCGCCCGCAGGCTTCATCCACCGGTGCGGCAAACAATTCGGGTGCACGGCACGCAGGAGACGGGACGGGAGCTGCCGGGCAGGGGCCGGGGACGGGAAGCGGTCGTGGCGGAAGCGGACAAGGCAATGGCATTGCGACCGGTCCTTCGGTCCAATCGGGCAACCTTAACATCGCGCGCGATTTTCCTGTGCCTGAAGGTGGGCGAAGCACCCGTTTCGGCAAGTCTGTCACAGTGGTGTTTACGGTGACGACCGAGGGACGGGCCAGGAATTGCTCGGTCGCTCGTTCTGAAGTGGATGCGGAGACGACAAGCCGTGTCTGTGACCTCGTCGCCCAGAAAATTCGCTTCAACCCGGCGATGACCCGCGATGGAAGGCCGGTTGAAGCCCGCTATGGCTATCGGGTGGATTTCAAGCCGCGTTGAAGGGGGTCTACACTGGTATTCAACCTATCGGATGCTAAAGCTTCAGGCCATGAGCGCAGCACGCATCATCCACCCCGTTATCCTGTGCGGAGGCAGCGGAACTCGGCTTTGGCCTGTCAGTCGCAAGGCCAGACCAAAGCCATTCCTGCCGCTGATCGGTGATCGGACCCTGTTCCAGCAAGCGCTCGATCGGGCCGCGCACGCTGCGCAATTCGCAGAGCCGATGGTTGTCGCCGGCGAACATCACGTCTCCCTGATAGAAGAGCAGTTGGGGGAAGAGCGGGCCCATCGTCTGGTTGTGGAGCCGGCGGCGCGCAACACTGCACCAGCTATCGCGCTGGCTGCGGCGCTCCTCGACCCCGATGACATTATGCTGGTCTGCCCGAGCGACCATCATATTGCTGATGAAGATGCTTTTCGCGATGCCGCCGCTGCTGCTGGCTCATTGGCTGAAATGGGAAGGCTGGTGGCCTTCGGAATAACACCCGACCGGCCTGAGACCGGATATGGCTATATCAGGCGCGGACAGGAAATTGCGGGCGGTTTTGAAATCGCTGACTTCGTTGAAAAACCTGATCTTGAACGGGCCAAAACCTATCTGGCAACCGGTGACTACAGCTGGAATGGGGGTATTTTCGCGTTTCGCGCAGGCACACTGCTCGATGAGCTGGCAGCGCATCGACCCGCCATGGCCATGGCGGTCAGGAAGTCGGTTGAGAATGGCGAAACGGATGGCACGCGTTTCTATCCTTCGGTGGCAGAATTCGTCGCCGTTGATGGAGAATCGGTTGACTATGCGGTGATGGAAAACACCCACGCCGCTGCAATGGTCCCAGCCAGCATGGGATGGTCCGATATTGGCAATTGGGCGGCGCTGCATGATGCGCTGGCCGATGGGCAGGATGGGCCAGGAAACAATGTCGCGCCCGAGGATGCGGACCTGGTGGATTGCAAGAATGTGCTGATCGTCAGCGACGGACCGCGCGTTTCTGCCATCGACCTTGAGGACATCTGCATTGTGGTTGACGGGGGCGAAGTGCTGGTCACGACCCGCGATGGGGCGCAGAAGGTCGGCAAGTTGCCGGGCGCCAGCCAGCAATGACCTTCGCGGCGCGCAAACTGCCGACCCGTATGGTCGAAAAGGTCTGGGGCCGCCAAGAATTGCCCACGCCCTTCGCCGCGCCAGATGGCAAACGGATTGGCGAGATTTGGTTTGAGCCACCGCCCGAACTGGATCAATTGTTGGTGAAGTATCTATTCACGAGCGAAAAACTGTCTGTTCAGGTTCACCCGTCTGATGGCAATGCGCTCGATGGCGAAGATGGCAAAGAGGAATGCTGGCTTGTTCTTGATGCCGAGCCGGGCGCGCAGCTCGCGATTGGTTTCGATGGACCGATTTCTCCAGAGGGCATCGCCGCTGCGGCCCGGGACGGCTCGATAGAGAAGCTGCTGACGTGGCACGATGTGGCGGCGGGCGATGTCTACTATTTGCCTGCTGGTACCGTGCACGCGATTGGCCCAGGGCTGTCGCTCGTAGAAGTCCAGCAGAACAGCGATACCACCTTTCGCCTCTATGACTATGGGCGGCCGCGCGAACTGCATCTGGACCGCGCTGTCGCCGTCGCCAGAGGCGAAGGTTACGATGCAGAGAACCGCTCCACAGTCGACACAAATGGTCCAAACCTGGTTGATCGTCAGCATTTCCGCCTAGACCGGGTCGAGCGCGTGCCAGACGAGACGCTGCGCGCTGCCTACGCAGATGCACTGTTGGCATTGCCGCTTTCGGGCACAGTCGGATACGGTAACGGAAAAATCGCAAGGGGTGGGGAATGCGTTGTCGCCCCATCGATCAAAGATCTTGATTTCTCGTCGTCCGAAGTGGCCTTGCTGACCCGTCCGGCTTAGATCCCGGACCTCAAAGCTATTTCTTTTCGAGCAGCCTCGTGCCTTCGTTCTTGACCGAACGTTCAACCACTCCGCGTAGAAATCCGAGCGCTGGCGGCAGATCGATCTCAATGAAGACCTGATCGTCTTCGATTTCAACGCCGCCTTGGACAGCCTTTCCGACCACATGCACCGTCAGGTCCATCCGGTCTTCGCTAGGCCATGCAGTGTCAATGGTTGCCAGGCCCGCAGGAAAGTAGTCGGCGATTTCATGCGCGTGGTCGCGCATTCGCCGACGGACTTCTTCGCGGTCAAGCTGATGGGGCAGGGCAACTCTCACAGATAGGCTCGCATCAGACCGTAATCACTCGCGCAGGTCCTGGAGCTTCTCGTCTCCGCCGTATCGGTATTCGAGATAGCGATCCTTGATCGCCAAATCGTCGAGAGCCCCTTCGGCCAGACGGCGGGTGACCCGGTCGATCTCGCCGCTTATCTTGGCCAGGCTGTCGGTCAACTGTGCATCAGGAGATTTCCCGGTGTGTTGCTCACGCCGCATATGCTCAGGAATCTTGCGGTAATTGTCGATCGTTTCCGGAATATATTCGCCCACGAGCTCGCGCACTTCGCGCACCGATGGATGAGCCTGATCGACTGTTTCAAGCTGAAGCCCCAGCGCATCGAGCTGCACCCCGAGCTGGTCGACGACTTCCACCGCAGGAGGCGGAAGAGCGGGGCGCTGCGCTTCGAGCCACAGTTCCGTATTGGCAACCATGCGCTTGGGGTCACCCTGCGTCAGTTCGGAACGCTTGGGCACTTTGATCTTGGGATAGTTGGTGAAGACGAACGCGGCGGCCATCACGGCCAGCGCAACCATCATCACACCGGCAAAGCCGATCCCATCCAGCACAACGCCTGCAATTGAAGCCGAAACGAGTATCGTCAGCACGGCTCCAGCGAAGTATTTGGCGCGGTTCAGCCAGTTCTTGCGCTTGGCGTTGGCAGACCCTTGCCCGATTGACGGCCCGGGACGATGAGTTCCGCCGTCACGCTGAACTTGCAGCGATCGGCCTGCTGCCGACAAGATCTGATCGGATTCGCGTGTCGTATCGTTCATTGTTTCATTCGGCATCAGCTATCGAGCGCCAGCAACGACGGTTCAGAAGCCACCTTGGCTTGAGCCTGGGCCTGCCCTTCGGCGCGGGCGATATAGCCTTTCGACTTTTCGACCTCGTCGGTCAGGACGTTGACAGTTTGTTTCATGCTGTCGAGCGCGCGAACCTTGAACTCGTCGACCTCGTCCATCGTGTCATAGATGTTCTGGAAGGCGCGTTGGAGCGTCTCCAGCGGGATCGTAGAGGACGCAGCCTGCTCGTGGATCTGGCCGGTCTGCTCGCGCAGCAGCGTGCTGGTCGAATCGATTATGTCGCTGGTCGTCTGGTTGAGCGAGGTGATCTGCTGAAGAACCAGTCGCTGGTTGGTCATCGCCTGCGCCACTGTAACCGCGGTCTGTAAGGCGCCAACTGTGGTCGTACTGGCGCGGTCGACCCCTTTGACCAGCTCCACATTGTTCTTTTTGACCAGATCCAGCGCGAGATAGCCCTGAACGCTTACCGCCATCTGGGTGAGCAGATCCTGGGTGCGCTGGCGGACATAAAACAGCGCGCTTTCGCGCAGCGCCTTGGCCTTTTCCGGATCACTGGCATCAAGCTCAAGCGCTTTGGCTTCGAGCCTCTCATCCAGCGTCTTGGCGATATGGATCATCTGTTCCAGCTCGCCCATAGCCTCCCACAGCTTCTGCCTCTCTGTGTCGATTGCAGCGTTGTCGAGATGCAGTTCTTTCTTGCCGCTATCGAGGCGTTCCAGAATCGCCTGAATATGCCCTTGCGAAGAAGTGTAGCTATCAAAGTAGTTCTTCAGTTTGTTTCCGAACGGGATGATGCCAAACAACTTGCGTGGGCTGAGCAGATTGTTCTTCTTGCCGGGATCCAGGTCTTCGACGGTGCGGCGCAATTCAGCGAGGTCTGCACCGACACTGCTATCGCTGTCCATGGCGCGAACCGGGCGATCCAGAAAGCGGTTGGAATGCGATGCGGCAGCTCTGATTTGCTCCTGACCCATGCGGGTGATCTGGTCGACCTTCTCGCCAAACGCCGGAGAATTGGCATCAATTGATACCAATTCGGAAACGAATCCATCGACCTTCGTGTCGAGCTTTGACTTCTGTTCCGTTGATACCGGCACCAGGCCAGCCGCTTTTTCCGGTGCAACTACCGGCACGGGATCGGGCGGCGTCAACTCGAAATCGGTCGCGACTTTGGTGGCAGTCGGTGTGGTCGATCCTTCAGTGCTCATGCGCTTTGCAAACTCCCTTGGCCCATGATTTTGGCCATTCACAACTGTATTAGTCATCTAAGACACAACATTCAAGGCGCGGCCAGCCGGACGCGACCGAGTTGATTTGTGCCCGATCTACCCCGCTGCGTCCACGAATTCTTCCAGTTCGGCAGCAATCCAAGATGGCTTTGTTTTCTCTGCAATTGGGCCTAATCACGTGCCATGAGTGAGAACGCGACCGGGCTGACTCCCGGAGGGGGCAAAACCGAAGCTTCACAGCAATCGGGCGAGGGAACATCATCCCGCGTCGGAATTGCGCGAGTCAAATTCAGCCTGCTGAGATGGTGGCGACAAGAGGTCGTTGGCACAGTCGATCAAGCCGAGGTGATCGAACAGCGCCGCGAAGACTGCCTGTTGACCGAGCGTTATCTGTTTATGACCGCGATGAGCGCAGGGATCGCGATCATTGGCCTGCTGCAATCCTCTGGCCCAGTCATAATCGGGGCCATGTTGCTGTCTCCCCTGATGGGTCCGATCATCGGGCTCGGCTTTGCATTGGCGATTGGGGATTATCAATGGCTTAAGCAAGCGGCACGGTCACTCGCCTGGGGCACGGTGATGGCAGTTTTCCTATGCGGGCTGCTGGTGTTCCTATCGCCAATCCAGACGATAACACCGGAGATTGCTGCCAGGACGAGGCCCAATCTCTTCGACCTTTTGGTGGCGCTGTTTTCCGGCATGGCCGGTGCCTACGCCATGATCCGCGGGCGTGCTGGTGCCGTCGTTGGTGTGGCCATCGCAACCGCATTGATGCCTCCTTTGGCGGTAGTCGGCTTTGGTCTGGCGACCGGGAACTGGACTGTCTTCTCCGGCGCAATGCTGCTTTACGTGACCAACCTTATCACCATCGCGCTGACAGCCTGGGCGATGGCGCGGCTTTATGGCTTTCGCACCACGCTTAGCGCGCGTCAGACCCAATTTCAGAACCTGGTTGTCGTTTCGGTGTTTGTTGCGCTTGCTGTGCCACTCGCTCTTTCGCTCGGCCAGATCGCCTGGGAAGCCAATGCCCAGCGGATTGCGCGAGGGGAGCTGCAAGAGACCTTCGATTCTCGAGCGAGGGTGAGTGAGCTGGACATAGATTTTGCCAGCGCACCGCTTGTTATCAACGCCACAGTCCTAACGCCCATGCTTAGTGCCAATGCCGAAGCCGAGACAGAGCGGGCCCTAACCAACCAGCTTGGCCGTCCGGTCGAACTGACATTGACCCAGTTTCAGGTTGGCACAAGCGCTAGTGCAGCCGAGCAGGCGGAATTGTCCGCGACCCGGGCTCAGGAAGAGGCCGTCGCTGCCGCACGGGCTGAGGACCTTGCGAAACGGCTGGCGCTGGTCGCTGGGGTAGAGATTGACGATGTCGCAGTCGATCGCACAAGACGCCGGGCGATTGTGCGAGCGCAGCGTTTGGAAGGTGCAACTCTGGCAGCGTACAAGGCACTAGAAGAACGGATTTCCGCGACTGAACCCGAATGGACTGTCGAATTGCTCCCCCCAATGGCCGATCTTTCGGTCATCATTTCTTATGTTGAGGATGAAGAGAACGACGAGGGCGAAGAACCGGAATTGACCGATGCCGGGCTGGAAGGGATCGATCTTGCCGCCTGGTCGGCCATGCGGTTGGATTTGCCGATAGAACTGGTTGGCGATGCCGATGATGCGGCGCGTGCAGCTGCGTCGCTCAAGGAACGCGGTGTCGAAGCGGCCGTGCGGCCATCCTTCGGCCCGCTGCGTGCCCAGTGGGCAGACTTGCCAGAATAAATGGCCCGGGCAGTTAAGCCGCCAGTTTGATCGGTACGATCTCTCCGGCCAGATACAGCTTCTTCGCTTTCGCGCGGCTCAGCTTGCCAGAGCTGGTGCGTGGCAGGGTCCGTGGCGGAACCAGCTCGACGACACAGCTCATCCCCGTAACAGAACGGACCTTGTCAGAAATCTGTTCACGCAGTTTCACCCGCTCTACCGGGTCGGAAATCCGGCAGTGGACCAACACGGCTGGCGCTTCTTCACCATTATCGGTTTCGACGGCAAAGGCAGCAATATCGCCATGGTTGAAGCCCGGCAGTTGTTCGACGGCCCATTCGATATCCTGTGGCCAATGGTTCTTGCCGTTGATGATGATCATGTCTTTGGCACGGCCGACAATGAACAGATATCCGTCGGCCAAATAGCCCATATCTCCGGTGTCGAGCCAGCCATCGACAAGGCAATCCTGCGTGGCTTCGGCATTGCGGAAATAGGAATGCATCACACTCGGTCCATGGCACCAGACTTTGCCGATCTGGTGGTCTCCACGGGCATGGCCATCTTCGCCGCGGATTTCGACGATCATGTCGGGCATCGGCTTGCCGCAATTGACGATGGCGCGATAGCGGGCCGGGCGAGTGATGTCGCGCGGTGTACCCGAAAGACGTTCTTCCTCAACCAATTCGACCCGGATGCCTTCGCCTGGCGGCATAACGGTCACGCCGAGCACAGCCTCGGCCAAGCCATAGGACGGGGTGAAGCTGGACGCTTTAAAGCCTGCTTCGGCGAAAGCGTTCACAAAGCTTTGCATCACGTCGGGCCGGATCATGTCCGCGCCATTGCCGGCGATACGCCAGCGCGAAAGATCGAACCGTTCGGCCACATGGCTCTGGCTGGAAATGCGCCGCGCGCAGATATCATAACCAAATGTCGGCGAGTAAGAGAGTGTGTTGCCCGGGTTGCGGCTGATCATGTCGAGCCAGGCCAATGGCCGGCGGGCAAACGCATCGGGTTTCAGGTAATCGCCCGAAACCTGGTTTGCAATCAGAGACAGCAGGCACCCAACCAATCCCATATCGTGATACCAGGGTAGCCAGCTGACACAGCGATCATTCTCGCCCAGATTCATGCTGGTCGAATGGCCATAGAGATTGTGCAACAAGGCACTGTGCGTCACGGCGACACCGGTCGGAAAACGCGTCGAACCGGAGGAGTATTGCAGATAGCAAATGTCTTCCGGGTCAGCTTCTGGCAGGTCGCAATCGGGTGCTTCGCGGGTGGCAAAATCCTGCCAACTCTCGCTTGCGCAGCCTTGTTTCGCAGCGGCCGCGCTGGCCATTTCGGCGATTTCTTCCGGATAGATGAGGATCGTCGGATCAGAGCTATGCAGTTGTACAGCGAGCTGATCGATGTAGCTTTCCTTGCCGCCAAAAGTTGTTGGCAGAGGCAATGGCACAGGCCAGGCACCGGCATAGACACAGGCGCAGAACAGCGCTGCAAATTCCGGGCCTGTCTCCGCGATCAGCGCCACCCGGTCCTCTTTGCCTATGCCGCTTCCAATCAGCCTGCGGGCCATGGTCAGAGCGTCATCACGCAGCTCCGAATAGGGATAAACGCGCTGTAATTGTCCACGCATATCGTGGAAATTAAGTCCCTTTTGGCTCTGCGCAGCGTAGTCAATGGCGTCGTTAAAGGTTGCGAAGTCGGCGCGGCGGCGCGGCAAATCGCAGTCATTCGGCGTCGGCCTTAATACGGCGTCGGTCATTTTTATCAGCGATACCCGTAGTTTGCGGCGCGCTCCCGAGCGCCTAGGTCTGATCCCCAACACGCTGGACAACTTGCCAAACGCGCTCCAAAATTATCCATTCGAAAAGGAGTGTGGCACGAATAAGGCGAAATGGTTTCATGGGAAACGAAAATGTCACCCTCTGGTAGCCAAAATTCCGGTGGTCGGTCGCGTCGCCAGGGCAAGCGGTCGCGCCCGCTCGACGAGACTGCGCTGAAGGATCTGGCACTTTCCTATGCCGCTCGATTTGCGACGAGCGGAGCCAAGCTGGAGGCCTATTTGGCGCGCAAGATTCGCGAGCGCGGCGTGGCAACCGATGCCGATGGTCGCGATGTCCAGCTGGATGTGCCGGGAACCGTCGCGCGTCTTATTGAGCTCGGTTATGTCGACGATGAAGCCTATGCGCGGATGCGCTCGCGCGATCTGTCGGCTCGTGGCTACGGTGCCCGAAGGATAGAACAGACACTTTGGGCCGCCGGTATCGAAGAAGAGCTTCGTCAAAGCAGCGCCCCAGACGCAGCAGCAGCGCGGAGGTCCGCAATTCTGCTGGCCCGCAAACGCGGATTCGGGCCGTTCTCCCGCAAAGAGCTGGACCTGAAATTGCGTGAAAAGCAGATTGCAGCAATGCTGCGCGCAGGGCATGGCTTCGAAACCGTCCGGTTCATCATTCACAGTACCGGGGAAGAAGAATTGGACGCCTGGCTGGATGAAGCGATAGCCGAGGCAGAAGAAGGATCTACGTGGTGAGACAGGCTTTCGTTGTTGCGGCTCTTTTAATGGTTGCATGCTCACCTTCCGGAAAAGGCGCGGCGCAATCTCCCTCTCCCGAAGCCAGTCCCGCAGTTCGAGACATTGAGCGCCATCCAGTTTCGGGTCTCGAAATCATCGAGGTTGCAGTTTTGCGCGGTGACGAGCGCGTCGCATTCAAGACTGAGCTGGCCAACACACCAGAAGCTCAGCGGCAGGGGATGATGTTTCGCACCGACATGGGCGATGACGAGGCCATGTTGTTCCCATCCGGGGCACCAGCTTTGAGAAGTTTCTGGATGAAGAACACGCCGCTGGCCCTCGACATTATCTTCATCGGCCCGGATGGGGCCATCAGCAATATTGAGGCAGGCGTTCCCTACAGTCTCGATTCGGTGCAATCGGTCGGCTTGGCGAGCGCCGTTCTGGAGATTCGTGGCGGCCTTGCGGAAGAACTCGGAATCGTGCCCGGCGACAGAGTCGAATACACAGTTGCTGAGTGAGGCCCGGACAGGGCAACGTGATTGCGCAGACCTTAAACCTTCCTGCTTGGCTCTCACATTGTAATCCGCTAATTGGCGCGCCTATGGGATTGTTTGGAAAAATCTTCACCTGGTGGGACGGCGCGACGCTGACCACGATGCTGCATACGAGCCGCAAGGGCGAACTTGTGGGCACTGATGCGGTTGGCAACAAGTATTATCGCAGCCGCGCAAAGCGTAACGGCAGCCGGCCTGACGGATCGAATGTCAGCCGGGAGAAGCGCTGGGTGATTTACAACGGCGCCAATGATGCGAGCCGCGTGCCATCCGAATGGCATGGCTGGCTGCATGGGGCATTTGATGATGTTCCTGAAAGCCACCTTCCACCGGCGAAAGTCTGGGAAGTGGACTACACACCCAACGCCACGGGCACAGCGGAAGCCTATCGTCCGCAGGGAGCCCTTGAAAAAGGCGGTAAGCGCGCGCGTGCAGTCGGCGATTACGAGGCATGGACGCCCGAAGGGTGACAATGCGCGGACTGCTTTGCATGGCGCTGGGCCTTGCCGTTGCCTCCTGTTCCACCGGCGAAGGTGAATCAGAAGACGCGTCGGAAGCGGCTGAGATGCAAGGTGAGACTGCAAATGCAGGCGGCGTTTCAGATGCGCCAGAAACGGTAGAAGGCGTTACTCCCATGGCAGAGCGAGTGGCTACGATCGGCCTGCCAACAAGCGCAACAACGTTAGCCGTGACCTGGAGATAACGCCGGGCGAAATGGTCGAGGAAGGGCCGGTCAGGGTCAGCCTTTCCGCGTGCGAGCGCACCGCGCCGTGGGAAATGCCTCAGGAAACAGGCGCGTTCGTGCAAGTTTCGGTGCAGGATCGTGGCAGCGATGATTTCGAGCAGATATTTTCCGGTTGGCTGTTCAAGAACTCGCCCAGCCTGAACGTCGTCGAACATCCGATCTACGATGTGTGGGTTAAGGACTGCGCGATGGCTTTTCCGGGCGACGAATGATCCCCTGATTGTGCCAGCGCCCCGTAAGCGTCCTGGAGACGCATGCGTGGTGACCCTCCCGCCTTATTCACCAGCTTGAGATATTCTGCCTGCGGCAGTTCGGCCGCGCCGAGCGTTTGCAGATGATCGGTCATAAACTGGCAATCGAGGACACAGAATCCGGCACGGCGGAGAAGCGCCACGAGCCAGGCCAGCGCCACCTTGCTGGCATTGTCGGCACGCGCGAACATGCTTTCGCCGCAGAACACCCGGTCAAACGCAACACCATAGAGGCCACCGACCAACAGATCGCTCCCGTCGGAGTCAGACGTCCAGCATTCGATAGAATGTGCATGCCCGAGGGCGTGCAATTGGCGATAGCTGGCAATGATGCGTTCACTGATCCAGCTTTCGGGATGACCGGGTCGCGGTTCGGCGCAGGCCGTTATGACGCTGGCGAAATCGCGATCCAATGTGACCTTAAAACGGTCTTGCCGCACCAACTTGCGCAACGACTTTGACATGCGGAAACCGTCAAGCGGAATGATCGCCCGTTCACGAGGTTCGACCCAGAACACATCGGGATCGTCCCGCCTGTCCGACATCGGAAAGATACCGCTGCGATAGGCAAGCAGCAGCATGTCCGGTGGGATTGGAGGGGGGAAGGGTGAATGCATCGCAGATCAGTGTAACAGCCCGACATGCCAGCAGGCCAGAGCGATCATCAAGCGTGTTGCCTATCGCGCCCACTTCCACTAGAGCGCTGCGGCCCGTGCAGGGGTGTAGCTCAGCTGGTAGAGCATCGGTCTCCAAAACCGAGGGCCACGGGTTCGAATCCTGTCACCCCTGCCATTTTCCCAAAAATCTTTCATGCCTATCGACCGGTCGTCTTCGGAAACGTGTCAATCAGGGCAACAGCGTAGTGCCGCGGTGGTGTTTAATCGACCGGCGGCAATGCATGCAGCGATACACAGAACAATCCATGGCGCCGTGCAAAGCACAACCGCCGATGCATTCAGGAGTTTGGAATGTCCGGTTTATCCCACCGTGCCAGAGACCGTGCGCATGCCTTGTCGAATTCGCATTCCCGTGCCGACACCGGGCTCCGCAGGCAAAAGTACGGCCCGATACGCCCGATGCAGGAGCCGGGCTTTCTGACACGTTTGTTCAGCCGAATCTGAGTCAACCTGAACGTTAGCTAACCGGGCAATTCAGCTTTGTGGAAGTCGAACCGTGCAAATCCATCGATTAACAGCCCTTCGGCGTCACGCCTGGGGCCAAGACATCGAATCGGAGAACGATCATGAGCAGCTACAATTTTCACCGTTCGCAGCCTGATCGCTGGAGCAGCCCGCGTCCCTATAGCGACCCGAGCATCCGCGCCTATGCCTATGGCAAGGTCCGTCCGATGCACGAACCGAGTTGGCTGGAGCGTCTGTTCGGCCGTGATTGAGCC
>JBCAXQ010000032.1:0-17304 GCA_038534015.1 Pseudomonadota bacterium
CCCGAACATCTCGATCACTACGGTGACTTTGACGGGGTGAAGCGCGCCTTCGTCGAATTCATTCACAACGTTCCGTTCTATGGCGCTGCGATCCTGTGCGTTGACCATCCCGAAGTCCAAGCGGTTATCGGTCAGGTCCGCGATCGCAAGGTGGTGACCTATGGCTTCTCGCTCCAGGCTGACATTTGCGGGGTCAATATCCGCTCGCTCGAAGGCGGCAACACCTTTGACGTTATTGTCCGCCAGCGCGGTGAAGAAGATCGCCGGATTGAAGGTGTCCACCTGCCAATGCCCGGACGACACAATGTTCAGAACGCGCTCGCTGCGATCGCGGTCGCCGTTGAAATGGGCTGTGCCGATGATGTGATCCGCGAGGGCTTCGGCCAGTTTGGTGGAGTGAGGCGCCGGTTCACGAAAGTTGGTTCGATTCAAGTCGAAGGCGGATCGATCAGCGTGATTGACGATTACGCTCACCACCCGGTCGAAATCCGTGCCGTGCTCGAAGCAGCCAGAGAAGCCGTTGGTGGGGAGGCGGGCCGTGTGATCGCTGTTGCGCAACCGCATCGCTATTCTCGCCTCAACGATTTGATGGAAGATTTCCAGACCTGCTTCAACGAAGCAGACATGGCTTACATCACGCCGGTCTACGAAGCTGGCGAGACCCCTATTGCAGGCGCTGATGCCGAGGGATTGGTGACGGGTATGAAATCCCGGGGCCATCGCAATGCCAACACAGTCGCTGATCGCGATGCGCTCGCCAAAGAGCTGGCGGGAAAAATTCGCTCAGGAGATATCATTGTTTGTCTCGGCGCGGGGGATATCACCCGGTGGGCCGCTGGCCTCGCAACCGAGATTGAATCAGAACGGGGGGCATGACGATGGTACAACCCGGCGATTGGTTCGATATGGATGATGGCTCAGCCCCGACCAGCGCGGTTGAGGGCGGGGTGACGGCTCCGGTGCCCGTAGAAGGCATTCGTGGGCGTCTGACCCGCGAAGCGCCCCTGGCGAAGTATGTCTGGTTCAAGAGCGGCGGCAAGGCCGATTGGTTGTTTGAACCCGCCGATCTTGAAGACCTGAAGTCATTCTTTGAACGCCTTGATGGATCGATGCCGGTCATGGCGCTTGGCGTTGGATCGAACATGATCATCCGCGACGGGGGTGTTCCGGGGGTGGTGGTCAAGCTCGGCAAGGAATTCGCTCAGGTCGAGGTGACGGGACCGACCACGCTGCAGGCGGGCGCCGCAGCTCCGGTGAACATGGTTTCGCGGCGTGCAGCGAAGGCGGGGATTGACGGGCTAGCGTTCTTCACCGGAATTCCTGGGTCTGTTGGCGGCGTTACGCGCATGAATGGCGGCTGCTATGGCCGTGAAACCCGTGATGTGCTGGTCGACTGCGATGTGATCCTTCCCGAAGGGCAATTGGTCACGTTGTCGAACTCGGACCTGCAATATTCCTATCGGCACTCGGCGCTGCCTGAAGGGGCCGTCGTGGTTGCAGCGCGTTTCCAAGGCTTTCCCGGCGATCCAGACACCATACGTGCCGAGATGGACCGTATTTCAAGCGAGCGGAAAGAATCGCAACCCATCGGCAGTATGACCGGTGGGTCAACTTTCAAGAACCCGCCGGGCCACAGTTCATGGAAACTCATCGATGATGCTGGGCTGCGCGGCTTCCGGCATGGCGGCGCGCAGGTCAGCGAGAAACACTGCAACTTTCTCATCAACACCGGCAAAGCCACTAGCGCCGATATTGAAGGTCTGGGCGAGATCGTCCGCGAGAAGGTCTACAGGAATTCAGGCATCCAACTTGAATGGGAAATCAAGCGGGTGGGGCGCCCATGAGGTGTTTGGCGTGAGCGCTGACAAACTACACGTCGCCGTCCTTATGGGCGGCTGGGCGAACGAACGCGAGGTCTCGTTGATGAGCGGCGCGGGCATTGCCGATGCGCTCGAGATAAAGGGCCACCGCGTCACCCAAATCGATATGGGCCGCGATGTCGCCGCGAAGATCGCTGAAATCGCACCCGATGTCGTATTCAACGCGCTGCATGGCGTACCGGGCGAAGATGGCACGGTGCAGGGCATGCTCGATTTGATGGGCATACCTTATACGCATTCCGGTGTCGCGACCTCGGTGATCGCGATTGACAAGCAGCTGACCAAGCAGGCGCTGGTCCCGCATGGTATTCCGATGCCGGGCGGGCGGATTGTTCCGTGCGAGGAGCTGTTTGAGCGGGATCCGCTGCCACGCCCTTATGTACTCAAGCCGGTCAATGAAGGCTCATCGGTTGGCGTGGCGATTGTCACCGAAGACAGCAATGTCGGCAATCCGATTGCGCGTGATGCGGCTGGGCCTTGGCAGGAATTCAGTGAACTCCTCGCCGAACCCTTCATCAAGGGCCGCGAACTCACAACAGCCGTGATCGACGGACCCGATGGCCCGCGCGCGCTTGGCGTGACCGAGCTCATCATCGAGCACGGTTTCTACGACTACGAGCACAAATACACCGAAGGCCGCACTCAGCATGTCTGCCCGGCCAAGATTCCGCCGGAAATCTCTGCGCTGTGTGAGGACTACGCAATCCGCGCGCATAAGCTGCTGGGTTGTCATGGGACCAGTCGCACCGATTATCGCTGGGATGATGAGCGCGGCGAAGAAGGTTTGTTTGTGTTGGAAACCAACACCCAGCCGGGCATGACCCCTTTGAGCCTCGTGCCCGAGCAGGCAAAATACGCCGGGATCGACTATCCCGAACTGGTTGAAATGATCGTACGAGAGGCGCTTAGAGTCCATCGGCGGGCCCAATCTGCGCAGGGAGGCACCAGTGGCTAAGATCAAACGCAGCGGCAAAGGCGTGCGCCGAGCTGCCAAATCACAGAGCCGCGCCGCCGGCGCGCGCCGGGCAAAGGCCAAAACCACCGGCGTGTTCGACAGCGCGATCGCACTGCTGCCCTTTACAGAAGATCAACTGCACAGGATTTTCCTGGCCATCATTCTGGGCGGTGCAGTTGCATTGGCGTTCTTCATTGCAAGTCTCGCAGGCGTTCCGGCCATGGCAAAAGCCGAAGTGGCCCGGCTCGCCTCAGATGCCGGTTTCGAGGTTCGCCATGTCCGCGTGAGCGGAACCGACCGGATGGATGAGGAAGAGGTTTACAAGCGGGTCCTTGCGCAGCGGGATCGACCGATGCCTCAGGTTGAGATCGATGCCTTGCGAGAGGAACTGCTCGAATTGCCTTGGGTCAAGGACGCGCGAGTCTCGATCCAGCTGCCTGAAACGCTTGCGATCGATATTGTCGAAAGAGAGCCCCATGCAGTGCTCGAAGATCAGGGCAAACTGAAATTGGTGGGGCCTGAAGGTACAGTGCTGGACGAAATCACGGCCGATGCAGTCAATGACATGCTGCTGATATCTGGGCCGGGTTCGACACGACAGATTGCCAGTCTCGACAAGCTGTTGGCATCGGCCCCTGCGCTCGGCCCGCAGGTGAAATCGGCAGAGTGGGTGGGCAATCGTCGCTGGAACCTGACATTCAAGACCAAACAGATGCTGGCTCTGCCGGAGGGGGATGAACAAGCCGAACTTGCGCTGACCCGGTTTGCCCGCCTTGATGGCCAGAACCGTTTGCTCGGCGGAAAAGTTGCCGCATTCGACATGCGCGCGCCACCAAGGATCTATCTGCGCGTCCCCGGTCGTGGAGATGAACTGCTTCGTCCGGGGAACACCCCCTGATGGCATCGAAAGGTCACTCCTCGCTCGCACGCCAGCGGCTGAACAAGGTCTTCGGTGCGGTCAACATCGGTTCGTTTCGTATTTCGGCCATGATCATGGGCGAAACCGAGAATGGCGACCTGATTGTGCTCGGTTCCGGGCACCGTGCAAGCCAGGGGATCAAACGCGGATATGTCACAGACATGACCGCGGCGACCTATGCGATCCGGGATGCGGTCGAGCGAGCGGAGCGCAATGCCGGAGCCAGCGTTCAGAGCGTCTGGGTCGCCTGCGCGGGTGCAGGGCTCGCCAGCCAGGTTTCGAAAGTTGAGATTGAAATTGGCGGACGCCGGATCGAGGAAGAGGATGTCGAGCATCTGTTGATCGCTGCGCGCGATACGATCCAGCCGGATGGGCGGATGGTGCTCCATGCGCAACCGGCGCACTACACACTTGATGGAGCGCATGGTGTCGCCAACCCACGCGGCCTCCATGCCGAGCGGCTCGGGGTCGATGTCCACGTGATGCTGGCCGATGGGGCTCCGGTCCGCAATCTGACGGAAGCCGTGCAGAGCGCCCATCTCGAAGTCGAAGGCGTTGTCGCTGCACCTATCGCGGCGGGATATGCGTGTCTTAGCCAGGAAGAGCGCGAACTCGGCGTCGCGCTGGTTGAAATCGGCAGTGATGTCAGCAATGTCTCCGTCCACGCAGGCGGGATGTTGCTGGGGCTGCGTGCGGTGCAATTCGGCTCTGGCGATATCACGGATGCAGTCGCATCGGCATTCGGCATTCGCAGATTTCAGGCCGAGCGGCTGAAATGCGTATCCGGCTCTGCCATAGCCTCACCCAGCGACCATCGCGAAATGATCCCGGTGAATGGACCGGGAGATGATGGGGCAGGGCCGCTGGCCCGTGGGGCAGACGACAAGAACCGTATTCCCCGGGCCGAACTGGTCTCGGTCGTCACACAGCACCTGTCCCAGCTGACCGACGAAGTCGGCCGCGCTCTCAAGGTGATGGGCTTTACCGGGGCAAGAGGCGGTCAGGTTGTGCTGACCGGGGGCGGCGCAGAACTGGCTGGGCTGGCAGAATACGCGCAGAGCGCTTTGGGCATGCCCGTGCGCATCGGACGCGCTCCGTCGCTTACCGGACTGCCGGAAGCGCATTCAACTCCGGGCTTTGCGACCCTCGCCGGTTTGTGTCTTTATGCGGCTGACGATCCGATTGACATCCGTACTGTGGGTTCGAATTTTCAGCGTACAAGCAAGCCATCGGGAGCTTTGGGGATAACGCAAATCCTCTCGCGGCTGTTCCGGGCGCTCAAGCAATACTTCTAGACGGCGTGTACAAAGCACCAAAGAGCCGTTTAGTCGCTGTGGATAAGGGATTGTGCGCTATACAGGGTGTATCTGGTATGTGTCACAAGTAAGTCGTTGAAATAGGTGCGACGGGGCAAAAAGTGGGCGCGTCCCGTCCGGAGGAACAACAGATGAGTATTAATATCGGACCAGCTGCGACTGATGATATGCGGCCCCGGATCACTGTGGTCGGAATTGGTGGTGCCGGCGGAAATGCGATCGCTAACATGATCGCCTCTGACATCGAAGGCGTCGATTTCATCGTCGCCAACACAGATGCGCAGGCATTAAGCGCAAGTGCGGCTGAAAAACGAATCCAGCTTGGGCCGGATATTACCGGCGGTCTTGGTGCTGGTGCGCGCCCGGAAGTGGGCAAGGCTGCTGCCGAAGAAACGGTTGCGGAAATCGAAGACGCCCTGGAAGGCGTGAACATGGTCTTCATCGCCGCTGGCATGGGGGGAGGCACCGGAACGGGAGCGGCTCCCGTGATCGCGGAGGCTGCCCGTCGCAAAGGTGTGCTGACGGTAGGCGTTGTGACCAAGCCATTCCTGTTTGAAGGTACGCGCAGGATGCGCGCTGCCGAAGCCGGGATCGATGAGCTTCAGGACCATGTCGATACACTGATCGTGATCCCGAACCAGAACCTGTTTCTGGTTGCCAAGGCGGAAACCACCTTCAAGGAAGCGTTCGAGCTTGCTGATGAAGTTCTGCAACAGGGCGTGCGGTCGATCACTGATCTGATGGTGATGCCTGGCCTGATCAATCTCGATTTTGCTGATGTTCGTTCTGTCATGAGCGAAATGGGTAAAGCGATGATGGGCACTGGCGAAGGCGAAGGGGAAAATCGTGCTCTAGATGCCGCTGAACTGGCTATCGCGAATCCGTTGCTCGACGGTGTGAGCATGCAGGGAGCGAAAGGCGTCATCATCTCGATCATCGGTGGCGACGATATGAAGTTGCTCGAAGTTGACGAGGCGGCCAATCACATCCGCGAGCTGGTGGATGAAGATGCCAACATCATTTGGGGCAGCGCTTTCAATCCCGAACTTGATGGAAAGATCCGCGTATCGGTCGTCGCAACTGGGATTGAGCCCGGTTCAGTTGGCCGGCATGCAGCGGATACGTCCCCGGTGGCCCTTTCAAGCGCGAGAGCACCGAAGCGTCCGGTGCTTGAGCTCCCGACTGAAGCCGAAGCGCCCGAGGTTGAAGAATCCGATCCGCTGCCGGGAATTGACTTCCCGGAATCCGATACGTCGGAACCTGATATGGCCGTCATGTCTGAAGCTGAAGCAGAGCCGGATGTCGAGCTGGAACCCTTTGACCTTAGTGGCATGCAAGCCGGGGACGATATGGGTGAGCTCGATGAGGACGATGTCGATGGCATAGTCGATCCACTCGCCGGGCTAAGGGAGGCCCAGGGCGGAGCCGAAGAAGGCTTGCACGACCCCGCCGATGACGAAATTTTCGAAACATCGGCTGAGCCCGGATTTGGTGCGGAGGCCGACGATGCCTCCGACGATCCACTCGACTTGACCTCAGATATGGCGCCGGAAGAAGCTGCAGAAATATCCGACGGCGCTGGTCCGGAAGATGATGTGCTCGCTGATGCGGATCAATCGGCTGGTGAGGGCAATCCCGCCGAGCCTCCTCAGGGGCAGTCGCGCAGGCGTGCCATCCTGGGTGAGGGTGGCGACCAAGCTGGTGAAGCGTCCGCTGCAACTGGCGGCGCTTCTGCGGGAGGAAGCACTCTGTTCGAACGGATGGCCAACCTGTCGCGCAGTTCGGGGTCCGACGATGATGACGACGATGAGGACGGCGACGATGCACCGGCGCTCAGTATTCCGCGCTTCCTTGGCAGGCAAAACAACCAGTAGTTTGCACGGTTCAGCCGAATGAACTTTCGGTCTGCCTTGCTCTAGACTGATTGTGGCTGGTGCCGTGGCCAATTCAAACTAGTTGTCCCATTGACCATGCGGGCAAAACATCTGTCATCTCGAATTGCGGGTTTGATGCTCGCTGGCCTGTATGCGGGCGGGTTTGCAGGGGCTCTTGCTGCGCAAGGCAATGTCGATACGACGTCGCGAGAAATTGTACAGCCTTTGCCGTCTGAAGATGTGAGTAGGCTCAACAGCGCCCTTATGCAGCTTGCGCGGCGCCCCGAAAGCGTATCGGCGCTGATCGAGGCCGGAAACGCTGCATTGCAACTCGGTGATTTCGATGCTGCGATGGGCTTTTTCGGAAGGGCAGAAAGCAATGCCCCTGACAACGCTCAGGTCAAGATGGGTATGGCTGCAGTTTTTCTTCGGTCCGGTCGACCTATCGAAGCGTTGAGCCTGTTCTCCGAAGCGGAAAGAGCAGGTGCATCACCACGCGATGTCATGGCTGATCGCGGACTTGCCTACGATTTGGTCGGCAACAATGCCGAAGCTCAAGCAGCGTATCGCGCGGCCTTGGCCGTGCGCCGCGACGATCAGACCGTGCGCAGGCTTGCTCTCAGCCATGCAATTGCCGGTAACCGCGCTGAATTCGAAGCGACCTTGAAACCGTTGCTCGATGAGCGTGACTTCGCTGCCTATCGCACTCAGGCATTTGCTCTTGCCGTCCTGGGTGAACAGCGCGAAGCGGCTGCAATCGCAGATGCGGTTATGCCGCGCGATCTGGCTGCCCGTGTGATTCCTTATCTCGATTTCATGCCGCGTCTGACGAAAGCACAACAGGCGGCCGCTGCGAATTTGGGCATTTTTCCGCGTGCGGCACAGGTTGGCCGCGATGACCCGCGTATCGCGCAATATGCTGCCGAAGGTTCGGCAATCGCAAGTGCTGCCGATGCCCGGCTCGAACCGTCTGGTGAGCCATTGGGTGCCACAGAAGAATCCGTAGCAGCAGCCAGCGGAACAGAGCTTGCTTCGGCCAATCCTGGGGTCGCGGGTATCTCAGAAATCCCTCCAGCGGCCAGATTGCCCGCTTCTCAACCATCTTCATCGCCAGATTCAGCGTCGAATGGCCAATCGGTGCCGGTTGATGAAGTCGAAGAACTGGTCCAGATCGCGCGCTCTACCGAGGATGCAACATCGCAATCGAATTCGCCCGGTTTCGACCTAACGCGGTCCCAAGGCAGTGTAGCGGTTGACCGTCGGGGCAATAACGACGCGAGCATGGCAGCTCGCACGTCTTCCGCCACCGCTCAGCCGGAACCCGCTACAGCATCCAGCGTCGCTGACGCCTTTGCCGATTTCGACCTTGGTGACACAACTGGCGTGGCTGTCACACGCGGCGAAGGCGCGGTTGATCTGGCTGCGATTGAAATACCCCGAGAGGTCGATGTGGCAGTTGTGTCAGAACCTGCCGCACCCGAGCATCCGCAGCGGATCTGGGTCCAGGTCGCCACCGGGAGAGATCGCTCTGCATTGAGATTCGACTGGCGTCGGCTCAACCGCCAGGCTGACGGGCTTCTTGGCGATTATGAACCCCATGTCGTAGGCTGGGGACAGTCCAACCGGCTTTTGGCCGGTCCGCTCGCAAGCAATTCTGAAGCTCGCGACCTGGTGAACGCGCTGAGCGATGAAGGGATTGACACCTTTACCTATAGCAGTCCTGAAGGCACTGAAATTCAATTACTTAAATAGAAAACAGTTCTGTACCCCGGTTTCTTTGCACAGGCTTTAAACAAGCCAAACCTGTTCTCCCCAGCAACCGAGCGAGCCTCCATTGCCTACTAGGTGGTCGGCAAGGCAATTGGTGGGATATGAAAAAGACGGGACGCATCTCATGAGACCACGCCAGCAGGATTTCGGTGCCAACGACGATGCCGCTCCGGTTGATATGCTTGCGGCGCTGTTTGATGCGCGCGGCTGGGTTTATGATGTCATTTCCGATGATGAGTTGACCGGTGAGGTGCAAGGCAGCTGGGCGAAGTATCAGTTGCGTGCGATCTGGCGCGGTGAGGACAATGTGCTTCAGTTCATCTGCCTTCCCGATATACGCGTTTCGCAGGAGAAGCGGGTGCGGGCGCACGAGCTTCTTTGTCTGGTGAACGAACAGGTCTGGCTCGGCCATTTCGATATTTGGTCGAACGGCGATGTGCTGCTTTATCGTCATGGCGTTATGCTCGGCGATGCCGGAATGCTCAGCCTAACTCAGGCGCAGGCGCTCGTGGAAACGGCGATCGATGAATGCGATCGGTTCTACCCTGCATTTCAGTTCGTGCTGTGGGGCGACAAATCGCCGCGTGCCGCACTCGATAGCGCGCTTGTCGATGCAGCCGGGGAGGCTTGAACCGGAGCAGGCCTGCTCTAGTACAGTCTCATGAGAATACTTGTTTACGGCTACGGCAAGATGGCATCGGCGATGGTCGAAGGCTGGCTTCGAGCCGGCATCAATGCGAGCGATATCACCGCTTTCAACCCTAGGCGCAAAGAGACGCCCCCGGGCATCAAACTGGTTACGGCACCTCCCGAGAGCGCGTTTGATATAGTTGTGCTCGGCTTCAAGCCCCATATGCTCCGCGACATTGCACCTCAAATTCAAAGCCTTGCGGGCCCCGGGACGCTGATGGTTTCGATCCTCGCGGGCATTACGCTTGATCAACTTCACACCGCCTTTCCCAATGCGAAGGGGTGTGTGCGGTTCATGCCGAACCTTGCAGTGGCCTTGGGCAAGTCCCCCAATGTTCTGTCTGCACACGAGCTTGGCCAGGCTGATCATGATTGCGTCACGCATCTGGCCAGCATGCTGGGAAGTGCGGAGTGGCTCGAAGATGAAGGCTTGTTCGATCTGGCGACAGCGCTGGCGGGTTCGGGCCCTGGCTTCGTCTACCGCGTCATAGATGCCTTCGCAGGCGCAGCAAGCGAGCTAGGCCTGCCGGCGGAGATGTCTCAGCGTCTGTCTCTGGCTATGGTCGATGGAGCGGCTGCACTCGCTGCGAGCTCCGAGCATTCACCCGCTGAACTGGCGGACCGTGTTGCAAGCCCGGGAGGTATGACCAGAGAAGGGTTGGAGGTGCTTGATTCGGACCTGGCGTTGCGGCGGCTTTTGGTCAGAACGTTGAAGGCGACGGCAGATAAAGGCAGCGAACTTTCGCGAAACGCGTAAAACGTAGCGGAATTGAGGCGCAAAAGCCTTAATCTCTGTCAAGGATTTCCGACCGGTTTTGCTTGAAATTGATGCGCGAAACCACGATATTGTCTGCAACGGCGCGTATTGTCGCGCCATACTTTGGAGATAGGGATCCACAATGGCTGATTGGAACGACACTCGTTCGCAGCAGAACTTCGGTTCGGTGCCGCGCACCGGTGGCGAGCTTGCTGGCGGCGTTTCATATGATGAGGGCCTGCGTTCGCACATGCTCTCAATCTACAATTATATGACCTCGGGCGTGTTGCTGACCGGGGTCGTTGCGCTGATGTTCTCTTGGGGTGGCGCGAATTCTATGGCTGCCCAGGTATTCCTGAGCGGCGGCTTGCTTGCATGGGTTATCAAGCTTTCACCGCTGGCATTTATCCTCGCGATGAGCTTTGGTCTCAACCGCATGAGCCAGGCGACGCTACAGATCGTGTTCTGGGCGTTTGCAACTGTCATGGGCCTTTCAATGTCAACGATCTTCCTCGTTTACACCGGTCCCTCAATCGCGGTGACTTTCTTCGCGACGGCAGGCGCTTTCGCTGGTCTCAGCCTGTTTGGCTATACCACCAAGAAAGACCTTTCGGGCATGGGCAGCTTCCTGATCATGGGTGTGATCGGCTTGATCATCGCCATGATTGCCAACATGTTCATCGGCTCGGGACCGCTCGCCTTTGTGATTAGCGGGCTCGGCGTTCTGATCTTTGCCGGTCTGACTGCATATGACACCCAGCGTCTGAAGAATGAGTACAGCTATTACCGCGGTACGGAATTCGCAGGCAAGGCCGTGATCATGGGTGCGACGAGTCTGTATCTCGATTTCGTCAACATGTTCATGTTCCTGCTGCAGTTTCTCGGCAGCCGCGAATAGCCCGTCGTAAAGCGGGCACTGATCCCGCTAAATCGGTGCAAATAGTCGATGCCCGGGGCGTATACCACGCTCCGGGCATTTGCATTGTCATGATAGGCGACTAACGAAGCGCTTCAGCATAGGGCAAGGCAGGCTGGGGCAGCCTGCCGGGGGAACTGAGAGAGGTATTCATCCCGATGGGCGCAGAACTTGCGAACTGTATTGCATCCGGCAACAGCAAATGGGCCGGGTTGAGAGTTGTGACTGTCGCGGTAGGCGCAGCTTCGCTTGCTGCATGCGCCACGACGCCGCCACCGCCCCCTCCTCCGCCACCACCACCTCCGCCTCCGGTGGTTGTAGAACCGACACCATATCGCCCCTTGCCGCCGCAGAACGCGGCCTATGTGATGAACATTCCACCCGTGGATCGGGCTGGGGAACGGATGACCGTGAACCGTGGGATCAGCGATGACGAAAAGATCTGGCACTTCCGTTCGGGCTGGAATGTGGCCGCGCTTAATTGTGTTGCGCCTCAATATGACCCGATCTTGGCTGCTTACAGCGATTACATCCGTACGCATGCGGGCGCTCTTAAAGAGATAAATGATCGGATATTTGCCACATATCGCGAGGCGCACGAGGCCCGCCGCGATGCAATCATAGCGCGTTCCGAGCAAATGACATCGGTCTACAATTTTTTCGCACTGCCGCCGGCCCGTTCGAATTTCTGCCGTGCCGCGCTCGATATCTCGAACCGCTACACCGCACTGCCGCCGGTCGATCCTGGTGCATTCGCGCTGTCCAATTGGAGCGCATTGCAACAACCGTTCAACACATTCTTCACCGACTATGAAACGTATCAGCGTGAGTCTGCTGAATGGGATCGCAAGTTCGGTGACTTGTTCGGCCCATCGCAGCCCGGTTGGGTAGCGGTGCAACAAGCAAAAGCGGCCGGAGCCGTGGTCCCAACGGCAGGCGTTAGTGATCCCGGAGTAACGCTTGCGAGCCCGGTTGATCCTGCCGGGATGGTTGCGGACCAGGAAACAGGCGTCGCCATCCCGATCGTGCCCGTTCTGGAAGGCGTCGTGTCTCAGCCAGTGGTCGAACCGATCCCTACCGATGCGCCTGACAACAGTTCAGGGGACCAAGTGGGTCCCGTTGATACGCCCGACTGAACTTTGACCCATGCGCCGACTGGACATCTATCCAGTCGCGGGTGGTTAGGGCACACTGAAGGGATGCAAATCTTGCACCCTGGTCCTGAGCGAGTTAGGCAATCCTCAGCACTTCGGTAACGGGAATGCGGTTTGAAGCCGCAGCTGTCCCTGCAACTGTAAGCGGTAAGCGTTTGTTTGCGCGCGCCAGAAAGGCGCGCAGCCACTGAGGGTGAAACTCTTGGGAAGGTGAGAACAAGCCGCGTTGATCCGTGAGCCAGGAGACCGACCGGAGCGCGTCGCTCTTGCCCGGCTCAGGGATTGGCCAGGCGCGAAGAACTCGTCTGAGCGACGATCACATGGGTCTCGCGCTTGCCGCGTTGCCCGTCGCTTTGGACGGAGGAATTGACGTGAAATATCGAAGTCTGTTGTGCGGCGTTGCTTGCGCGGCGCTTGCGTGGAGTGTGCCTGTAGTGGGGCAGGATGCGGCTGAGAGCGATGGACAGCTTCCAGCCGAAGAAGAGTGTTGTTGGACGCCGGTAGCATCCTCAATTCGCCCTCCTGACACAATCCTAGTGTCCGCGACGCGCTCGGGTACGCTCAATCAGGAGGAATATCTCGGCTCGGCGACAATTATTGGCAGTGACGATATCGTAAATCGCCAAACGCGGGACATCGCCGATGTGCTGCGCGATGTGCCAGGTGTCGCTGTGAGCAGTGTACCTGGACAGACGCAGTTGCGCCTGCGTGGCTCCGAAGGCAATCATGTGCTTGTCCTTGTCGATGGGATCGAGGTCTCCGACCCATTCGGTGGCGAGTTCGACATCGGGACCTTACAAGCCGAAATGTACTCGAGTGTCGAAGTGCTGCGAGGCCCGCAATCGTCACTGTATGGCTCAGACGCGATTGGGGGCGTCGTATCCTATCGCAGCACCGAGACCAGTCGCTGGCGAGGCCTATCTGGGCGAGTCGAGGCTGGCTCTTTTGGTACGATCAATGGTTCGGCGCGATATGCTATCGGTAATCGCGATTGGGGACTGGCGCTTAACGGGACAGTGGTCAGCACCAATGGAACTCCGAATGCGCGTGAGGGCGAACGCAACATCGGACGCGACAGCTACACGGTCTCTGGAAAAGGCGATGTGGCAGTTGCCGATAATTTCGAGCTTCGCGCTGTGGGGCGTTACATTCTGACCGAGGGCGACTTCAACGATTCCGATTCCGACACAGCCAGCCCGACATTTGGTCTCATCATCGATAGCCCCGGAACACGTTTCGAGAACGAAGCGGTCTATGGACTGATCGGCGCTAAGCTCAGCGCTCTGAACGGAAGCTGGACCCACGATGTCTCTGCACAATTCGCCGATATTGGCCGCGCCAGCTTCAATGCCTTGGGTCGCAGTTCAGGGAGCGAAGGGCATCGTCTGAAAGCGTCGTATGTCAGCTCCTATGAATTCGGCTATCGGTCACGCCACACCATTGCTGGTGCGATTGACTGGGAACGCGAGCGCTTTCGCAACAACGATCCATTCGGGGTCGCATCGACCATTCGCCAGGAGATCGAAAATGTCGGTCTGGTCGGCGAATATCGGTTTAACGATAACGTCTTCGATGCGTCTGTTTCGATTCGTCACGACATCAACGATCGCTTCGCTGATGAAACGACTTTCAAGGTCGCTGCCGGAGCCAAGCTGTCGAGAGACATTCGGGCGCGAGCATCCGTTGGCAGCGGGATCAAGAACCCCGGCTTCTTCGAACTGTTCGGGTTCTTCGATGGGCGCTTTGTCGGCAATGAAGAACTTCAGCCTGAGAATTCAACCGAATGGGAGATCGGTGCAGATTGGCAGCTTGATGGAAGGAGAACCATGTTGTCGGCCGTCTATTTCCAGAGCGAGCTTGAAAATGAAATCTTCACAACCTTCCCGGCTCCTGATTTCATTGCAACGCCTGGCAACCGTGACACAGTGAGCAGGCGAAAAGGTGTCGAAGTCAGTTTTGCCGGTGAGCTTGATCGTCAGTTCTCGATTGACGCAGCGTACACCTATCTCGATTCTCAGGAGAATGGCGTCGAAGAAGTGCGGCGGCCAAATCACATCGCGTCGGCGGCGCTCAATTGGCAGCATCCGAACGACATCGTTTCTGCGACCCTTGTGGTGCGATACAATGGAGAAACAGACGATCTCGCCTTCACCGATCCAAGCTTCGTTCCGGTGCGTGAGACGCTTGATGACTATACGCTGGTCAACTTCAACGCATCAGTCGAACTTACGGACGGACTCGACATGTTCGCACGGGTCGAGAACATCCTGGGGGAGACCTACGAACAGGTGTTCAGCTTCGTCTCGCCCGGCCGTTCTGCCACCATTGGCGTCTCCGCTCGCTTCTAAGTTCTCGCAATCTGATCGGGAAATGCATACTAGGCGCGTATGCATTTCCTTGATCAGGCCAAGATATATCTGAAGTCGGGTGCCGGCGGCCCGGGAGCGGTCAGCTTTCGGCGCGAGAAGTACATCGAGTACGGAGGTCCAGACGGCGGCAATGGCGGCAAGGGCGGCGATATTGTGTTCGAGGCCGTACAGGGCCTCAATACACTAATCGACTTTCGTTATGCGCAACACTTCAAGGCCAAACGCGGTGATCACGGTCAGGGAAAGGACAAGACGGGCGCAGGTGCCAAGGAACTGGTGGTAAAGGTTCCGGTCGGCACGCAAGTCTTGTCCGAAGACAAGGAAGAGGTGCTCGCAGACTTCACCGAAATCGGCCAGCGCATTGTGTTCCTTGAGGGTGGCCAGGGCGGACGCGGCAATGCGTCCTACAAGAGCGCGACGAACCGCGCACCGCGCCAGCACCAACCCGGCGAGCCTTCCAAGGAAATGTGGGTTTGGTTGAGATTGAAGCTGCTCGCGGATGTGGGCCTGCTCGGACTGCCCAATGCCGGGAAATCCACTTTCATCAATGCAGTTTCCAATGCCCGGGCGAAGGTTGGTCATTATGCCTTCACAACTCTGGTCCCCAAACTGGGTGTGGTTCATCACAAGGGTCGCGAATTCGTACTGGCGGATATCCCCGGCCTGATCGAGGGCGCAGCGGAAGGCGCGGGTATTGGCGATCGCTTCCTTGGCCATATTGAGCGATGCCGCGTGTTGGTACACCTGGTCGATATCTCGGGCACTGGGGATCAGGACCCGGTCGAAGCGATGCGTATCGTAGAAGAAGAGCTCGCAGCCTATGGGGAAGGGCTGTCAGACAAACCTCGCCTTGTCGCGCTCAACAAGCTTGATCTGGCCGATGAAGAATTGGTCGCCGGGTTTGCTGAAGAGCTGATGGAAGCGGGTGCTGACAAGGTTTTTGCAGTGTCAGGTGCGACCGGCGCGGGCATTGAGCAATTGCTTGATGCGGTGCTTGGCTATCTGCCCGATCAGACCTCAACCGAGACCAAAGCTGTCGAAGTGGAAGATGAAAGTGAAGACGATGGCGAGTGGTCGCCAGTCTGAGCCGATGTCGGTGAATTCGCTCAAGGAACTGGTTGAAGCAAGGCGGATCGTCGTGAAAATCGGCAGCGCACTGCTGGTCGAAGATGGTGAGCCGCGCGCCGCATGGCTGGCTTCATTGGTGCATGATCTTGTGGCGTTGCGTGATCAAGGTGCGCAGATCGTGGTTGTAAGTTCCGGTGCGATTGCACTGGGAGCAGCGAGGCTGAACCTGCCCAAGGGTGGGCGAGCGAACCTTGCCGACGCGCAGGCGGCGGCATCGGTTGGCCAGGTTGCCCTGGCTCAGCTTTGGGCCAGCGCGCTTGGCGATCACGATCTTACCGCTGCTCAAATGCTAGTGACTCTGGATGATCTCGAAGACCGGCGCCGTTATCTCAACGCAGCCGCGACGATTGAGCGTTTGCTTGAAACTGGCGCGATACCGGTCGTCAACGAGAACGATAGCGTTGCGACCGAGGAAATTCGCTTTGGCGACAATGACCGGCTCGCGGCGCGGGTTGCTCAGGCAGCCGGTGCTCAGGTTGTGCTGCTGCTTTCGGATGTCGATGGCTTGTATGATAAGCCGCCTAATGAAGCGGGAGCCGAGCTCATTTCGCGTGTTGAGGGTGTCACACCTGAGATTATTGCCATGGCGGGGGAGGGTTCGTCTTCCGGTCTCGGTTCGGGCGGGATGAAGGCCAAACTCCAGGCGGCGCGCATTGCCGAACGTGCAGGGATAACTCTCGCGATCGTGAATGGAACGCATGCTTCGCCGATCGCGAAAGCGGTTGCGACCAATTGTGGGACGATATTTGTGCCACAACGGCATGACAGCGCGCGCAAGTCATGGCTGGGCGGACGGCTCGCGCCAGAAGGAGTGCTGACCGTCGATGCGGGCTGCGTAATTGCTCTGGAAGAAGGCGCGAGCCTGCTTGCAGCTGGTCTGACAGACGTTGAGGGCGAGTTTCAGCGCGGTGCGCTGGTCAGCCTGCACGGCCCAAAGGGTGAGCGGCTAGGACAGGGTCTGGTCGAATACAGCGCGGAAGAATGCCATGCGATCCTGGGTCTGAAACAGGGCGATCAGGAAGCCAAACTCGGCTATGCTCCCCGCGCGGCCGTCGTCCATCGCGATCACATGGTGAAATCATGAAACTTGCCATCACTGGGGCGACCGGATTTGTCGGGCAGGCTGTGCTGGATGCAGTCGCGAAAACCGAGCACGTCGCGCGGGCGCTGACGCGCCGAGAGCAGGAACCGCGCCGAGGCACTCAATGGGTTAAAGGCAGTCTCGAGGAACCAGCCGCGCTCGAAGCGATGATAGAGACGTGCCACGCCGTGATCCACATCGCCGGCCTGACCAACACGCCCGACGTGCGCGAGTTTGAACGCGCCAATGTTGTGGGCACGCAGAACACCATAGGCGCAGCCAAGGCAACCGGTGTGAAGCGGTTTGTGTTTGTCTCGTCGCTCTCCGCGCGCGAGCCACAGCTATCGAAATATGGAGCCTCCAAAGCGAAGGCGGAGGAACTCGTTAAGGCGAGTGACCTCGACTGGACGATTGTCCGACCGCCCGCAGTCTATGGACCGCGCGAAAAGGATATGTATGAGCTGTTCCGCTCGGCAAAGTTCAATTTCGTACCCC
>JBCAXQ010000033.1:0-16834 GCA_038534015.1 Pseudomonadota bacterium
TCCCGGGCCGTGCACACCAAACCAAGCGGGCATCAGCCTCGATTTGGTGGCCGCTTGCGCAGATGCAGAGAAACCGTTGTTGGGCGTATGCCTGGGCCATCAATCGATTGGGCAGTATTTCGGTGGTGAGGTTGTCCGCGGTGGCCTGATGCATGGCAAGACATCACCGGTCACGCATGATGGCACGGGTGTTTTCGTCGGCCTGCCCTCGCCTTTTGCGGCCACACGATATCACAGCCTCGAAGTTATCGGCGTGCCCAAGACCCTTGTCGCAAACGCACACGCTGATACGCCGGGGCTGGATACAAATAGCGTCATGGGTTTCCGGCATGAAAGCCTGCCGATCCACGGTGTGCAGTTTCACCCGGAAAGCATTGCAACCGAACACGGGCATGGGCTGCTGGCAAATTTCCTGCGGTTATGCGGGCTTGAACCTGAAGAGATTTCTGCATGAAGACACTGCCGCTTGCTGTCCCACATATGAGCGAAGCTGAGGCTGAAGAGGTCTTTGGTTGGATACTCGATGGCGAAGCCAGCGAGGACGAGATTGCTCGGTTTCTTCTCGCGATGACCGAGCGCAGCGAAACGGCAGACGAAATAGCAGGTGCAGCGCGCTCGCTGCGGGCACGCCTCATCCCAGTTACCGCGCCAGAAAATGCAATTGATTGCTGTGGGACTGGTGGCGATGGTCATCACACGCTGAATGTCTCTACCGCAGTATCTCTGGTTGTCGCAGCGACAGGCGTGCCAGTGGCCAAACACGGCAACCGCGCCGCTTCGTCAAAATCGGGCGCCGCCGACACGCTACGCTCGAAGCGCTTGGCCTCGATATGGAGGCAGCCGGACGGACAGCAGAAAAGACGCTTGCAGAGATCGGCATATGCTTCCTGTTTGCCAAAAACCACCATCCGGCCATGGGCCGCATCCAGCCTATCCGACAAAAGCTCGGCAAACGTACAATCTTCAATCTGATGGGGCCGCTTTCGAACCCTGCCGGTGTCAAGCGCCAACTGATTGGGATTGCGCGCCCAGGCTATGTGCCGATCTATGCCGAAGCCAAGGCAAAGCTGGGCACTGAACGCACGTTCATTGTTTCAGGCGATGAGGGGCTGGACGAGTTGAGCTTGGCCGGTGGAAATGAGCTGGCGGATGTGACTGGCGGTGACTTTGCCATGCGCAGGATTGATGCTGCATCGATCGGCCTTCCCAACGCACCGGTCGAAGCCATCCGTGGTGACGATGCGGTCCACAACGCCAAGGCGCTAAAAGCACTGCTCGAAGGGGCTCTCGGGCCCTATCGCGACGCTGTCCTGCTCAATGCAGCGGCAACCCTGATGGTCGCCGGGACTGTCTCCGATTGGGAAGAAGGCGTTGCGAGCGCCGCCGAAGCCCTGGACAGCGGGAAGGCCTCTGCCTTGCTTGCACGGTGGATCGGAATGGCCAAATAGGCGCTGCGATGAACAAGCTTGAAGAGATCTGCGCGAACAAGCGCAAAGAAGTGGCCTCGCGCAAAATGGCGCACTCATTGGGCGATCTCGAGCGCGCAGCCAGGGAACAGTCTTCACCACGTGGGTTCGAACGCGCGCTTAGAGAGAAGAGTACAACTGGCTTTGGCTTGATCGCCGAAATCAAGCGTGCAAGCCCATCAAAGGGGCTGATCCGTGAAGACTTTCAACCAGCAGATCATGCTCGTGATTATGTGGCTGGCGGCGCAACCTGCCTGTCAGTGCTCACAGATCAACCCTATTTTCAGGGGCATGAAGAGTACCTGGTCGAGGCGCGCAACGCTTGCGCTCTGCCGGTATTGCGCAAAGACTTTATGGTCGATCCGTGGCAGGTTGCCGAAGCGCGTGCGATAGGTGCTGATGCCATTTTAATCATCGTCGCCGCACTTGATGATGCGCTTATGTCCGAGGTTGAAGCGGCAGCAAATGATCAAGGTATGGATGTGTTGGTCGAAGTGCACGATGAGGCTGAGCTTGAACGCGCCAGCAGGCTCAAATCTCGCCTGATCGGTGTCAACAATCGCAACCTCAAGACGTTCACCACCGATCTCACCACCACAGAGCGACTTGCCTCGCTCGCTCCGGAAGGCTCTCTTCTGGTGGGGGAAAGCGGCATATCATCGCACGCTGACTGCCAAAGGCTGTCAGAAGCCGGCGTACGGACGTTTCTGGTCGGCGAGAGCCTTATGCGCGCTAGCGATATTGCGCTTGCGACAAGGGAGCTCCTCGGAGCAGACTAGCGTCCATCATGAGCGACCTCACTCACATCGGAAAAGATGGCTCAGCCCGCATGGTGAATGTGGGCGATAAGCCAGCAACCGAACGTGTGGCCATTGCCTCCGGTGTCATTCGCATGTCGGACCAGACCCAGCACGCCATCCAAGAAGGCAACGCGCCCAAGGGCGATGTTCTAGGAACGGCGCATATCGCCGGAATTATGGCAGCAAAGAAGACCGGAGAACTCATCCCGCTGTGCCATCCGCTGGGGCTGGAAGCCGTTGCGATCGATTTTGCATTCGAAGTGGACGGCATCAGAGCAACAGCCACCGCATCACTGCATGGCAAGACTGGTGTGGAAATGGAGGCCATGGTTGCGGTCTCCACTGCCCTTCTCACGATTTATGACATGGCCAAGGCGATCGACAAAAGCATGGTGATTGGCGATGTTCGGTTGATCGAAAAGCGCGGCGGAAAGTCCGGCCATTGGATCGCCGACAACCAATGAGCAATTTGCTCAGTCTCGAGCAGGCCCAGGCACGATTGCTTGGACTTGCTCCGCGAGCGACCATCGAGAGCGTTCCACCAGAGACCGCTCTGGGTCGTTACCTTGCTTACGATCTGGCTGCCCTGCGGACCCATCCCCCTGCGGACCTTTCCGCTATGGATGGCTTTGCCGTCTGCGGGGACGGCCCTTGGCAGATTGTCGGGGAGTCGCGTGCTGGCACTGCGTTTGCCGGATCGCTAAACCAACACCAGGCCATCCAAATTTCAACTGGCGCCACGCTACCCGTCGGCGGTGAGGCGATCCTGCTGCGGGAAGACGCCGCGTTGAACGGGGCGGAATTGACCGCGACCGATGCCCCGACTGCGCGGCACATTCGCCGCAAGGGCTTCGACTTCGCGACCGGGGACACTGTACTGAGTGCCGGAACGAAGATTGGTCCCGGACAAATCGCACTCGCCCTTTCCGCCGGACACGCCAACATATCTGTGGCCAAACCGCCTACGATTGCCATCCTTGACAGCGGTGATGAGTTATCAGCAGAACCCTCTGTCCTGGGTCCGGACCAAATTCCCGCAAGCAACGGAGCAATGATCGAAGCGATGCTCAAACCGCTTGGCTGCGATACATTGCGCCTGGGGCCCGTGCCCGATGACCGCAATGCGATAGCCAAGGCTCTTTCCCAGGCTGAGGCTGCCGATATCCTTGTAACGTCCGGCGGTGCATCGGTTGGCGATCATGATCTGATCAGACCGGCCTTAGAGGATTGGGGTGCAGATCTGGCATTCTGGAAAGTCGCCATGAAGCCGGGCAAACCACTTATGATCGCAAGTCGTGATCATCAGGTGATAGCTGGACTTCCAGGCAATCCGGTCTCCAGCTTCGTGACCTGCTTCCTTTTTGTCCTCCCGCTCGTGCGATCGATCATGGGGCATAGGTCCCCCCTTCCCCATACGCTTCAAGCGACCACGGAAACAGACCTTCCTGCTGTCGGTTCCCGGCACGAATTCCTGCGAGGCATAGCCGGGGAAACCTCGGTCAATCTGGCCGATTCTCAGGATTCTAGTGCTCTACGGGCTCTCTCTGCAGCCAATTGCCTGATTGACCGACCGGCCTTCGCCAGCCCGGTATCCAAGGGAGAGACGGTTACGGTCTACCCGCTCTAGAACGGCGGAATTCTGCGGATGCTCGCTTGACTCGGCGAATAGAGTTGCCTACTTGTTCCGTATTCGTTCACCGTTTCGGTGGGCGGTCCAGTACACTCAAAGCACCTCAACCGGTGCCTCTTGGTGCACGCCAAACGAATTGTGCGAACCGAGGGAGGTTATCGCCATGCTGACTGCGAAGCAGCACGAATTGATCCAGTTTATCCAGCAACGCTTGGAGGAGACCGGTATCTCGCCCAGCTTTGAAGAAATGAAGGAAGCGCTCGATCTGAAGAGCAAGTCGGGCGTCCATCGCTTGATCTCGGCTCTCGAAGAACGCGGTTTCATCAGGCGTTTGCCCAACCGAGCACGCGCACTGGAAGTGATCAAGCAACCAGAAGATTCCACCCCTGCTCCACGAGTTGCTGCTGCGAATGATATTGTCTCACAGGCAAGATCCGCACCCCCTGCTCATGCTCCGGCGAACGATGTTATCGAGATTCCGCTTCATGGGCGGATTGCAGCTGGCGCGCCTATCGAAGCTTTGGAAGGTCAGAACAGCCTGCCTGTTCCCGCTGCCTTGCTTGGCCCGGGCGATCATTACGCATTGGAAGTTTCCGGTGACTCGATGATCGAAGCAGGGATCTTTGACGGCGACTTTGCGCTGGTGAAGCGGACAGATAGCGCGCGTGATGGCGAAATCGTTGTGGCTCTGGTCCACAATGAGGAGGCAACCCTCAAATACCTTCATCGTGATGCCGGTATGGTTCGGCTTGATCCGGCCAATGGCGCTTATGACCCGCAAGTCTATCAGCCGGGCGAAGTCCAGGTACAAGGCAAGCTGGCCGGTCTTCTCCGCCGTTATCACTGATAGGGGCGAGAGGTGTGTGCGTGGGATTGCTAGTCGGCTTCCCCGCGCCACCACCCATGATTGCCCTGCCCTGATGCGACTGCGTTGATGCGCTCAGCATTAAGATCGAGTGAGAGCCCTCCGGTTTGATCGAGCAAACGCCGATCTGCCTTTAGCCATTTGGGCGAGCAAGAGCTTGGCAGGTATCTATCTGCAACCACAATATCGGCCTGCTCGCATGCCGCTGCCAATGCGCGCTCTTCCACCAAATCCCTGTTCCGCGCCATTAAGAGGCTCCAGTCACGCCCCCCGCGAGTGATGGAGACCACACAAAACTCACTCGAACAATCCGCAGCTGGCCATTCCGCAACTGGGATCGGTTCGCTGGTGACACTCGCCAATTCAAGCAGATTATCTCGAGCATAGGATGATCGGCTGTCTCGCAACGACAGCAGGCGATTGTCCTCCATAACGATTCCGACATGGCGCCCTTCCCGTCCGATTAGGACATCGGGAATTGGTGTTGCGAGCAACAGCAACGTAGCGAGCGTTGCCGGGACGAAACCAAGCAATCGGGCTTTCCCGCTCCATAGCGCAAGCCACAGTCCCCCCGCGACAAACAAAGCAATTGTGAGATGGCTCATTTGCGGCATCAGCTTTACCGAGCCTGGCTGAGCAGAGGTCCAGTGAGCGATCCCCAGCAGCAGTTCGAGCGACGACTCGACCAACCACCAGAATGGAGCGCCAAGGCCCACCAGATCGAACAAGAGGGCAACTGCGATCAACGGCATGGAAATGAATGTCACAAGCGGGATCGCAAAGACATTGGCAAAGGCACCGTAGATTCCGGCCCGATGGAAATGGAACAGGACAATCGGCATCAACGCAATCTCGATTACGAGACCAGTGATGAACAGCATCAGCGTGTTGCGCCCGGCTCTCCTGAGCCAACTCTCCTCTCGCGGAGCTAGGAAGGCTTTGACAGGTTTGCTGGTGTGCAGCGCGATAATTGCCATCACGGCCGCAAAGCTCATCTGGAAGCTCGGCCCCACGAGGCTTTCGGGCCACAAGAGCAATACGAAAATGGCAGCCGCGGCCACCATCCTTAGCGAGAGCGCGTCCCGTCCCATCGCCAATGCGATCAGAACCAGCATCGCCGCGGCGCAGCTCCGAACCGTCGGAACCTCCGCCCCTGTCAACAGAGTGTAGCCTATACCGGCGGTTGCCCCAACTGCCGCAGCAAGGATTGGCAGACGGACGCGTAGCGCGAGTGAGGGAAACAGCGCCAACAGTTTGAGCGTGACCAGATAGGCCGCTGCAATGACTGCACTGACATGTAGACCGCTGATCGAGAGCAAATGTGTGAGCCCCGCATCGCGCATGGCGATCTCATCACTTTCGGTGATCGCCCCGCGATCTCCACTGGCGAATGCAGCTGCGATAGTCCCTGCGGACCCCTCTACCCGATCGCGCACGTGACTCGACAGGAAACGTTGGACCGCCGCCAAACCGGCAGAATCGTTCGCCCTTTCAATTACCTCGATGTCTCCGATAACGCTGCCGGTTGCCGCAAGGCCTTTGAACCAAGCCGCTCGCGCAAAATCATAGGAACCCGGCAACATGGGCGCTGCCGGAGGCATCAAGCGGGTGCGCATCCGAACAATGGCGCCTTCGGAAAGCCCTTCAAGCGAGGCGGCTTGCTCCAAAGGGATATTCACGCGGATTTTCCTGCTCGTTCCGGTCTCCGCATCGCGAATGGCCAGCACGACCCTCACCCGATCGCGAGCGGGTTGGTCTTCGCGCTCTAGCACGTAGCCTTGGACCCGTTCGACACTTGGGCGCTCGATCGGTTCCGCGCCGACCAGTTCGGACCGAACCCAGATCACTGCAACACCGATCGCAAATACGATGCCGATCGCAGTCAGAGCCTGACGCACGTGCATCCTATCATCACGGCCACGCCAGATCGCAAGCGCTGTTAAAGAGACGAGAAGTCCTGCCCCGATAGCTGCAACCCATTGCCAAGGCGTTTTCAGCCCAAACCAGGCGAGAATCCCGCTGGCAAAAAAGACGGCCAACCACGGCGCGCGGTCAAATCCAGCACCGCCCAAAAACCGTTCGATTTCATCTGCGATGCTGGACAAGGAGGATGGCATGCGCCAATGGCGCTGCACTGCAACATCGTCGGCAACGGGACTGGTATCAGCACCGTCGCCGAAGGGCACGAGAGGCGCATCGCGCATTGACCGTTCCCCCATGGCGGTGACTGAATTGAAAAGGAATTTACGCATCATGGCAAGCGAAAGTGGCAACAGCACGGGGACAGTTGTTACCCGCTTCGCCCCATCGCCGACCGGCTTCCTGCATATTGGCGGTGCGCGCACGGCCTTGTTCAATTGGCTTTATGCTCGTCACCATGGTGGAAAGGCGCTTCTTCGCATTGAAGATACCGACAAGAAGCGCTCAACCCAGGAAGCGATTGATGCGATTCTTGAAGGCCTAAACTGGATGGGTCTCGATTATGATGAAGATCCAACTTTCCAGTCCCAACGCATAGAACGCCACGCCGAAGTCGCCAACGCCCTGCTTGAGGCGGGTCATGCCTATAAGTGCTTCGCCACACCAGAAGAGCTTGAAGAGATGCGCGCCGAACAACGCGCAAACAAACAACCGATGCGCTATGACGGTCGATGGCGGGATCGGGCCCCTTCCGAAGCGCATGATGGAGCGCCATTCGCGGTCCGGCTGAAGACGCCAATTGATGGGGAAACCACCATCAAGGACGAAGTGCAGGGATCGGTCTCGGTCAAGAACGAAGAGCTGGACGACTACATTATCCTGCGCGCTGACGGCACACCCACCTATATGCTCGCGGTTGTGGTTGATGATCACGATATGGGCGTGACACATGTCATCCGCGGTGATGACCATCTGAACAACGCATTCCGGCAACTGCCGATCTATCGCGCAATGGACGCTGTCGAAGGCAACTGGCCGGTTCCGGTCTATGCGCACGTACCGCTGATCCACGGCCCGGATGGTGCAAAGTTTTCGAAGCGACACGGCGCACCAGCAGTTGAATCCTATCGTGATGAGTTGGGAATTCTTCCAGACGCCCTGTTCAATTATCTATTGCGGTTAGGCTGGGGCCATGGTGATCGTGAAGAAGTTTCTCGCGCTGAGGCAATCGAACTGTTCGATCTGGACGGAGTTGGCAAAAGCCCTTCGCGCTTCGACATCAAGAAGCTTGAGAACCTGAACGGGCATTATATCCGCGAGGCAGACGATCGCGCATTGGCCGAACTGATCTTGCCGATGATCGAAAACGCATCCGATATCGAGCTACTGGCCAAAGCCATGCCAGTTCTTAAAACCCGTGCAAAGAACACCCTTGAACTTGCTGAGGGTGCAGGATTTCTCTTTGCCACCCGGCCATTGGAAATGACCGAAAAAGCGGCCAAGCTGTTGGACGAAGATGGCCGGGGCAGACTGCGACTTTTGTCGCAACGCCTCTCGCAGGAAAATCACTGGACAATCGAAGCGCTCGAAGCCAGTACAAAAGCACTCGCCGAGGAACTGGGATTGGGCCTTGGCAAGCTCGCGCAACCAATGCGCGCAGCTCTCACCGGGACGACGACGTCGCCCGGTATTTTCGATGTTCTGGTCCTTCTGGGACGGGAAGAGGCTCTGGCACGGCTCGACGCGCAGGCTGCGTAAGAGTTCGGACACGAGCAGAATAAGGCAGGAGACAGGTTTTGGCAGACAAGCAGGCGAAACTCGAGCTGGGTGGGGAAACGTACGAGTTTCCAGTTCTTGAAGGCAGCACCGGCCCGGATGTGGTCGATATCCGCAAGCTCTATGGCCAGACTGGCGCGTTCACGTTCGATCCAGGCTACAAGTCAACTGCAAGTTGTGAAAGCGCCCTCACCTATATCGACGGCAATGAAGGCGTCCTGCTTCACCGCGGCTATCCGATCGGACAACTGGCCGAAAACTCGAGCTTTATGGAAGTCTCCTACCTGCTTCTGAATGGCGAATTGCCAAGCGCCGAAGAGTTGGACGATTTCACTTATACCATCACCCGCCACACCATGTTGCACGATCAGTTGCGCCAGTTTGTCCAGGGTTTCCGCCGGGATGCGCACCCGATGGCCATTATGTGTGGTGTGGTCGGCGCGTTGTCGGCGTTCTACCATGATAGCACTGATATCTCAGATCCTGAGCATCGCAAGATCAGCTCTCATCGCCTCATTGCAAAAATGCCTACCATCGCTGCGATGGCTTACAAATACGCTGTCGGTCAGCCGTTCATGCAGCCCAAGAACGATCTTAGCTACACTGGCAACTTCCTGCGTATGACGTTTGGCGTTCCGGCGGAAGAATATGAGATCCACCCGGCCATCGAAAAGGCGATGGACCGGATTTTCATCCTCCATGCCGATCATGAGCAAAACGCTTCGACTTCGACCGTACGCCTTGCCGGTTCATCGGGCGCAAACCCGTTTGCCTGTATCGCTGCCGGTATTGCTTGCCTGTGGGGGCCAGCACACGGTGGAGCCAACGAGGCCGCGCTCAACATGCTGCAGGAAATCGGCACTCCCGATCGCATTCCACACTACATTGAGCGCGCCAAGGACAAGAATGATCCGTTCCGTCTGATGGGCTTTGGCCACCGCGTGTACAAGAATTACGATCCGCGTGCCACGGTGATGCAGAAGACTCTGCGCGAAGTGTTCGAAGCGCTAAAGACCACCGATCCGGTGTTTGAAGTGGCACTGAAGCTTGAAGAGATCGCGCTTAACGACGATTACTTCAAGGAAAAGAAGCTGTTCCCGAACGTCGATTTCTACTCAGGCATCATCCTCTCTTCGGTTGGTTTCCCGACCACCATGTTCACCGCATTGTTCGCCCTCGCCCGCACTGTAGGCTGGGTTGCCCAATGGAACGAAATGATTTCCGACCCAGGTCAAGTGATCGGGCGTCCGCGCCAGCTCTACACCGGCCCGACCGCACGCGATTATGTTCCGGTCGGTCAGCGTTGAGACATTATAGCCGAATGACGATACTGTTTCGATAGGATGGGTCGTCGAATAGCGAAGCTGGCAATGCGGGCCACTGGTCTCGCAATGATCGTCTTTGGCGCAATGTGGGCGCTTCAAGGCCTAGGAGTTCTGACCTGGCCTGCTGATAGCTTCATGCTCGCGCAACGGGAATGGGCCATGTATGGCGGGATTACAGCAGGCCTTGGGCTCTTCATGCTTTGGGGCTCGCGCCGCCTTGATAGCTAATCCATTGCAGGCAGTGTCAGCCGGAACCGGGCACCTTCTCCTGCCGAACTGACGAGTTCCAGCTCTCCGTCCATCGCATTCGCGAGACGGCGAGATATATAGAGGCCGAGACCTGAACCGGTATCGTCTTCACGCCCAAGCCGTTCAAATTTTTCAAAGATTCGCCCGGCTTGCTCATCATCGACGCCGTCCCCTTGGTCGCGGACCTCAATTGCTACCTGATCGGGGTCTGCCGGCACTAAGAACACTTCGACCGTCGAGCCTTCGGGTGAGTAAGCGATCGCGTTGCCGATCAGGTTGATAAGGATTTGTAGCACACGACGGAATTCGGCGGCTGCAACGCGCTTATCGCCGGGCTCTGGCAGGTTTAAGGTGATGTTGCGCGCCTGGGCGCGTACGCCCAAAATGCCTCCGGCCCGGCGTGCCACATCGCCGAGATCCACCCGCTCGCGTATTGTCGAAAATCCGGGCGCCTCGACCACTTCCAGATCGCCCAAATCCTCCAGCATTGCTGTCAGGTGCTGACCCGCTGACGCGATATTGCCAGCATACTCGCTGTACTCTTGTCGGATCGGACCAGCCAGCTTGGATCGGATCGTTTCGGCATTGGCTATTATTCGTGCCACTGGTTGCCTTAAGGCGGGCGTCAAGGCGCTGCCGATCATCTGGGCGTGTTGAGGCGGATCTATATCTTCACCTTGGTGCACATGCTCCACCCCCAGCGGTTGATCAGAAATCAGCAACAGCTCGAAGCCAACTGGTGCTTCTGGAGAGGAGCCTAAAGGCATCAACCGCGTACGCCAGTCCCGCTCCGATCCTGGAACCTTGCATTGCGCGCCATCCAGCAGGCGCCAGTGCAGCGGTTGCTGATGAGCAACCCCCACCAGTTGGATCAAGTCTGTCCACCGAACTCCAGGCTTTTCTGAAAGCATATCATCGAGTTGCTTCGCATCGTCCGGCAGGGCCAGTAGCAATTGCACCCTCTGTTCGCGATCCAGTCGGATATTGATCTCGGCCGAGCTGCGATCAATGGCATCAAGACGGGCTGCTGCATTGCTCTGAATGTCAGCCGACAGCGGTGAACTGCGCCAGTTCTCGACCAGCAACTCGCATCCCCCACCCGCGTCAGCCGGCAGTGGATGGACGCGAACGAATCCCGAGATATTCTGCTCCCCGTCAAAGGAATGGAATTCGCGCGCAAGACGCAGGCCCATCTCCCGCCCTTGCCGCACCAGATCTAGCAGCTCTGGAACCGCCAGCGTGCCTGGAATTCTGCCTCCGCACCGTTCGTGCAAATCGGCCAGCAAGCCGTCGGCCGAAAGCAGGCGATCCTGCTCATCGGTTAGACCTCGTGCGGCCAGCAAGGTGGCATTGCGTTCCATTTTGGCAGCCTTAACGAGACCACCGCAAATCGGAATCGTTCAAAATAGACTGTGCCTGATCGGGAAGCATTGCCGCCAAATCGCAAGCAAGCTCAACGTCTTTATGCAGTGTTTGGAACTGAGACCTGATAGCCGCCTCGTCCAGGCCCGCTGCCCGCAATCCGATGGCAAGGCGAATTCTTTGATCTTTATGGCAGGACAGCACCGCAAGATCCCGCGGTTGGGAAGTCTTCGCAGAAAGCGCAGTAGCGAAGACCGCTACACCGGCATGACTTATATCCAGAGCAGCGAGTCTCCCTTCACCAAGGGATGACACGAGCCGATTTAGCAATCCAGCCCTCCCGGCTCCTTCATCATAGTCCTTTTTCGCCTTTGAACGAACTTTCTTGACGGCCTCGGCCTGATCATCTTGCCCGATCGCCTTCCACATTTTGAGAACGGTTGAAAACAGCTCCGCTGGCAATTCGTGAACAGAGGCTTCCATTCGACGCTGGGATTGTACAAAGCGCGACTGAGCGGTCATCGCCTGCATAGCCAATTCGGCAATCTCACTCGTGGGTGAAGCTATCAGCTCTTGCATCAGCGGGGAAAGTATCTGATCAATTCCGCGCCCTCGTTCGAGGCTTTCTGTCAATTCGGCCTCGAATGCCAGAGCGTGACAAAACCGAAGAACGCCTTCGTTTCTGGCAAGCTCATCGCTTAAACGTTCGATCTCATTGATATTTGATAGTTTATCGGGATTGCCAAAGATTTGCAGGGCCAAGCTGGTAAGCATGCCACGGACCCTCGCGACAATCGCCTCGCTGATCATCGTGCCGTTTGGCGCAGCTAGCAGGTGTGAAAGCACCGGCCCTGTTCCGCCCAGCACAAGATCGGCCTGAGCAAGCGCAGTACGTAGGGCCGTATCCCCGGCAGCTGGAGCCGATTGATCCATTGTCACCTTGGCCATATCGCTGGGTTAGCAGAACTACAGTTAATCCCGCGTTATCTTATTCTTTCTGTTTTGGAGCAGGTTCTGCCCCATTGCCAGCAATCCAAGCGCCGCGATCAGGAGCCAAAGGCCTCCCACCACCGCTCCAATCGCAAGCAAAGCCAGCTGCAGCGGTCGATCAGTCCAAAATGTCCGCAGCCCAGCATGTGGCGAGCGCTCCGCCAGCCTGATCATACCAACTGTAAGGACAACCATTATCGCAGGCTCAAAAGCTGGCGCGAGAAATACCAGGAGTAACGCGACAAGTGCGTCTCTTATAGCATTGATATATTGCCAGTATTTAGATGTTTCGCTTGCCTTGAATATCCGGCTTTTCAGGTCGATCAAAGCATCTCCGAACGCCACGGCAAGCGCTCCGATCGCGGCACAGACCAACGCTGCCACGCCTAAGCCGAACCAGCCCAGGATTGAGGCGCCTACAAGCAGGACGAGACCGGATACCGCTGCGACTGGCCCCCCGCCTTGTAGTCCTATCGGCGCGATTTTGCTGATAGTGAGTCCGGTTGCGGCAAGCATTGGCCCAGACATCCGAATTGCTGGAACGTTTTTGGCGACGAGGTTCCGTTCGGTTTCCCGAAGGTCTGAAGCTTCCTTCGCCAGCACCCAATCGCCATCGTCAATCATTGCAGGATCGAGTTCTTCAATCCTCGTCCGTGCTTGCAAGCCCAATCGCAGCAAGGTTGAGAAAGTGTCGCTGTCCGGCGGCAATTCAGCGAGCTTGGACACCTCGCGGCCGCTCAATTTCGCAATTCCGGCCCAGCATTGCGTTCCATCAAGCAGTTCGAAGTCATCCCTACTCTCGGCACAAGCGGCTGTTTCTTTGGGAAAACTGGCAATGGTGTTGTGCGATCCAATTGCTCGGCTCGCTGCGCCAGTTTCGACAACAAGACCGTCCATCACCATTAGCAACAGATCATCCGCAGTCATCAGGCTCACAAGTTGAAGGGAACCGCGGATTGCGTGAAAATCCAGACCCTGCGCCTCACAGGCGTGTTGCTGCAACAGGATCTCTGGTGATGCCGTTTCGCTCAGGCAGATCACCCTCTCGCAACCCAGCTCTGCAACCAGATCGATCTGCCATCCCAGGACCGAACGCCCGCAAAGGGTCAGATCGGCCCGCAGACCGCCTTCGCTTGTGCGTTTCTGTGCGGAAAGCAATGCAGTTCGCACCAAGTGTCTCCCTTTCGCAAAGGAAGTAGTGCGTCCATATCAGCAATGCCAAGCGGCAGTGCGGTGAAACCTACCGGATTTGCCCCGAAAAGCGGGCAAGCACAGCCTCAACGCTTCGAATTGCCGCAGGTTCGCCTGGAGCAGAGGTTAAAGCATGTTCAGCCGCGTCAAGCAGATCGTCGGCATGAAAACTCGCGGCCAGGCCTTTCAAGCGCATAGCGGCGACATTCCAATTGCCATCACAACGTGAACGCTTGAGCAGATCGAGTTGACGTTCCGCGCTCTCTACAAATGCGGCGCGCAACTCCGTCAGAAGCGCAGCGTCCTCCCCCGCAGCAGCGGCCAAAGTGGCATCGAGAGCACCGTTTTCATAAGCCATAGCCTGCTCAAATAGCGACAGAGGGTTAAAGCGGGGTTTATCCTTTGCCCTATTGTGATATCCAGTAACCATGTCTGGGGGACCAAATATCAGGGCTGTTGGCCCGGAAGCCGCGTCAGAGGCGCACGAGCAGGATGCCATTGAGAGCGTGCTGCCTGATGAGCCACTATCGCTCGATGACAGTATGTCAGTGCCTGATGAAGAGGTGCAGATGCCCTCATTCACCCGGTATGCCTGGGTGGTTCCAACTTTGGCCTGCCTGTCGATCATCGCGTGGACCGGGTTTTATGGTTGGGCTCTTCAAGACAGCTTTGCTGCGTCGGGCACGACATCTCAGCAATGGGTGCAATGGATCGTCAACTGGTCGATTCCGGTCCTGTTGGTTGGAGTGGCGTGGCTTCTCGCGATGCGGAATTCCTCCCGCGAAGCCAATCGCTTTGCCGCAACAGCTGCAGAGCTTTCTAGGCAATCCAGTCAGTTGGAGACCCGGCTCGGCACGGTCAATCGAGAGCTTAGCCTGGCCCGCGAATTTCTCGGGTCGCAGTCGCGAGAGCTTGAATCTTTGGGCCGCGTGGCAAGCGAACGACTTTCTACGCATGCAGAACAATTGCAGCAATTGATCCGCGATAACGGCGCACAGGTTGAAGCGATCGGAGGAACGAGCGAAACGGCGTTGGCCAATATGAACCGTTTGCGGGACGATCTGCCCGTTATAGCGACTTCGGCCCGCGACGTTGCAAACCAGGTAGGCAATGCGGGCCGCACGGCACACGCACAACTTGATAAGCTGGTGGCCGGGTTTGAACGGTTGAATGAATTTGGTGAGGCCAGCGATCGCCAAGTGCAGGCTCTCAGCAGTCAGATTGATACAACGCTGAGTGGTTTCGAGACACAGCTGGCGAGCATCGAAGACGCTGCCTCAGCCCGTTTTGCGGCTCTGGAAGAAAAGTCTGAGAGTTACCGGACAGAGCTGGATAGCAGGGAAGTCAATGCGCTTGCTGCAATGCGCCAGCGTGCGGATAGCCTTCGCATCGAACTGTCCGAGTTGGAGAGCGAATTCTCAGAGCAGGAAGAGCAGGCATTGGTCGCGCTGAAGACCAGACTTGCGGTGATGCGCGGCGAAGGAACCACTCTGGCGCTGGCTATACGCAAATCGGAAGAATCCGCCGCCGAAGCGCTTAGCGGATCGATCCAACGCCTGCATGATGATCTGGCGCAAGTGATCGGCACCCTGGAATCGCTTGATCGAAAGGCGATGGAAAGCTCGCAAGAGCGTGTGCACAAACTCCACGAAGAAGCCGGTCGGTTCGACGAAAAGCTTGCGGAACGCAATCGAACCTTCGCCGAAGAGCTGAGCAAGCGACAGGATGACTTCGAGACTCGTGAGGCACAGGCTGCCGAGCTACTGGCTCAAAGACTGAATGAGCTGGATGAAGCGTTAAGCGAGCGCCGCGAGAGTCAATTGGCGGAAGCCCAGCAGCTGGTTGAACATGGTGAAGCTATCGGCTCAAGGATCGAAGAGCTGAATACCCTCTTTGGCAGCGTTAGCGAAACCGGGAATGAAGCACGTACAACGCTTGAAAACGGACTTGGCAGCATCAGCCAACAGCTTGGAAATACCCGTTCCGAACTCTCCGAAGCACAGGAGAGACTGGGCGAGCTGACGGAATCCGGAGTGCGTCTGCTTGAAATCATTCAATCAGGTGCGAGGCACAGTCGGGAGGATCTTGCGCAGGCCATCGCTGAAGCATCCGAGGAACTGACAGCAGTCGGCGAACGAACGGAATCGCTTAGCTCAGACGTAAGCCGGACAGCCGACCACGGTGCCGCGCTCTCGGGACACTTGGACAAAACCCGGGCCGACATCGCCGAGGCGGATGCCTCAATGAATGAGCTGCAGGCGAATCTTCTGTCCCATGCCGAGGACGCAATGGCGAGGCTTCAAGGCCTTCGTGGCGGTCTGGCTCGGCTGTCCGATGAAACCAACCAACTCTCTGGCGATACGCAAGATCGTCTGCTTGAGGCAATCTCCTCGCTTGAGGCAGCGACCAAGTCAGCATTCGCAACCCTCGATGAAGGTGCACAGGAACGCATCTCGGCCATGGGCGACAAATTGGGCGAGAATGCGATCCAAGCGCTTGAACGATCACTTAGAACAGAAAGCTCGGAGGCCGTTGGCCGGATCGAACAGGCTGCTGCCCATGCTTCGGGTGTCGGACGCGAGGCTGCCATGCAGCTGCGTGATCAACTTGCAAAGGTCAATGAGCTAACCGGCAATCTTGAACAGCGGGTCTCAAGGGCTCGCGAAATAGCGGAAGAGCAGGTCAACAATGACTTTGCACGCCGTATGGCGCTGATCACGGAAAGCCTCAATTCAAGCGCGATCGACATAACCGGCGCGCTTTCAACCGATGTGACCGACACCGCATGGGATGCCTATTTGAAAGGGGACCGAGGCATATTTACCCGCCGTGCGGTCCGCTTGATCGACAATGGTGAAGCCCGCAATATTGGCGATTTATACGAACATGACGACAAGTTCCGCGACAACGTCAATCGGTACATCCACGACTTCGAGGCGATGCTGCGCACGATGCTTTCCACACGAGATGGCAACGCTCTGGGCGTGACTGTACTGGGGTCTGATGTCGGGAAGCTCTATGTTGTGCTGGCACAAGCTATTGAGCGGTTCCGCAACTGATCAAAGCAGTCCAGTGGTAGCAATTCAGCGTTGTGTGTTGGCTGGCGGATCAGGAAAGAAGTTGAGATCATCGGGTGTGATCCACCCGTATTCATAATTCAACACGAACCCCGAGGTCAGAACGACAGAGATGATGGTTGCGCGGACCAGAATCTTGCGGGGGCGAAAATTGGCGGGTGCACTCTCGGCTTGGCCGGGCAC
>JBCAXQ010000034.1:0-16331 GCA_038534015.1 Pseudomonadota bacterium
GGCGCAATCGGGTGGAACAGGCGGAGGTGGGCGCCCCGGTCAGGCTGAGCGCCTGAGGGACCAGCACTAATCGCCCCTGCTCTTTTTCGATCCGAAGAAGCTGCCACCGCCCAGCACGGTAATGCCCAGGAAGAATCCGAAATCGTACCAGCCGCCTTTGTTCGGCACCGCGTAAACCGCGATGTCCGGATTGAAGAGCGAACCGATCCATGACCACGGGAAGATAAATCCGTGCCAAAGACCCCATAGAAATCCGGGCGTGTTGTCAGCCTGGCTGACACCGGCATCGATCTGGCTGGCACAGGCGGAAAGCAGCAGCGCAAGCGCCGCGACCGCTACAATTCGGGTCGCAATGGTTGGTCCTGCGCGGTCTTTCGCCGCTTCCGTCATGACATCACTCCCAGGACGACGGCCCACAACACAGCCATGAAGATCACCGCCGTGGCAATGTGCAACTGCCCGGCATTGGAGGCATGAAATTTTTTGCTGCGGATCATCCGCACACCATTGGCGATAAAGCCAAGCGCCATCACGCTTCCCAAAATCCCGATCCAAGTGATTGCTGTCACGCTACCTGCCTTCCCTCAGAATGCTTCGACCGCGCCGACTTCGGGCAGCGCGTAATTCAGTATGACATAAGCAAGCACCGGGAGCGAGGCCGAGGCAAGGATCAATATGCGCATCGCGCCCGGTTTGATCACGCCGCGCGACGTCAGCCCCATAAACAGAGGCGCTTCGACAAAGGCGATCAGAAGAAATGCGAGCGGGACAAAGTTGCCGAGAGTCATAGTCTTAAACAAGTCGCCTCATTGCTAGATGGGTGTGATCCTGACTGAATGCTTCGGATGCGGCCTGCCATTCGGAGGCTGCAAGCAGGGCGAACACGCGATTGGGAAGCGGCCGGGTGAAGGCGATGCCGACATTGCCGGCCTGCCGCCATGCAACCTCGGCAAGGTGCGGCCCCGTACCGGCGATGAACAGGCGGATGAATTCTCCGAGCCGCAATCGGCCATGCGTATCGGCGACCCGGCACCCCCCTTCGGAAAGATCAGCGATCTCGACATCCCACTGCATCCCGCGCGATGTGCGGTAAGAACCACGGGCATCGGTCAGAACGCGGTCGGATTGGCGAGCTCTCATCACGGATGATATTCAATCATGACCGAGCGCGAAAGAAAAGCCCCCGCGAAGCGCGATGCTTGCGGGGGCCATTGTTTGGAAAGCCGGATCGCCATTACTGGCAGCTGAGGCATTCCTCGTAATCGGTCTGCTGTTCGCCCAGCTCCGCTTTCAGCTCGATCTTGGCCGCATCGGCGGTGTTGTCTGCCTCGACCCCGCCGGCAAAGCCCGCGCGCTGGACCGATTTCGAGCGGAGATAATAAAGCGACTTGATGCCCTTCTCCCACGCTTGGAAATGCAGCATCATCAGATCCCATTTGTCGACATCGGCCGGGATGAACAGGTTCAGCGACTGCGCCTGATCGATGTAGGGTGAACGATCCGCTGCGAATTCGAGCAGCCAGCGCTGATCGATTTCGAAGCTCGTCTTGAAGCTCGCCTTTTCCTCTTCCGAAAGGAAATCGAGATGCTGGACCGAGCCGCCGCGTTCGAGAATCGAATTCCAGACATTGTTGGAATTCTTGCTCTTTTCATCGAGCAGTTTCTCAAGATACGGGTTCTTCACGATGAAGCTGCCGGATAGCGTCTTGTGCGTATAGATGTTGGCCGGGATCGGTTCGATGCAAGCGCTGGTTCCGCCGCAAATGATCGAGATCGACGCGGTCGGCGCGATCGCCATTTTGCAGCTGAACCGCTCCATCGCGCCCATTTCGGCTGCGTCCGGGCACGGCCCGCGCTCCTGCGCCAGCAACATGCTCGCTTCGGATGCCTTGGCCTGAATATGCTTGAACATTTTCAAGTTGAGCGCCTTGGCCATGGCGCTTTCGAAACCGAGCCCCTTCGACTGGAGGAAGGAGTGGAAACCCATCACGCCGAGGCCAACCGAGCGTTCGCGCTCGGCGCTGTATTTCGCGCGCGCCATCTCGTCCGGTGCGCGGTCGATATAGTCCTGAAGGACATTGTCGAGAAAGCGCATGACGTCTTCGATGAACTGCTTGTCGCCGCTCCACTCATCCCATTTTTCAAGGTTGAGCGACGAGAGACAGCACACAGCGGTGCGATCATTGCCGAGGTGGTCGATACCGGTTGGCAGAGTGATTTCGCTGCACAGGTTCGAGGTTGAAACCTTGAGCCCCAGATCACGGTGATGCTTGGGCATCATGCGATTCACCGTGTCGTTGAACACGATGTAAGGCTCTCCCGTGGCGAGGCGGCATTCGACCAGCTTCTGGAACAGCGAACGTGCATCGACCGTACCACGGACCGAACCATCGCGTGGTGATTTCAATTCGAACTGGGCGCCTTCACGCACAGCTTCCATGAACTCATCGGTCAGCAGCACGCCATGATGCAGGTTCAGCGCCTTGCGGTTGAAATCACCGGAGGGTTTGCGAATTTCGAGAAATTCCTCGATTTCCGGGTGCGAGATGTCGAGATAGCAGGCCGCCGAGCCGCGACGCAGCGACCCTTGCGAAATCGCCAGTGTGAGGCTGTCCATGACCCGCACGAACGGGATAATGCCGCTGGTCTTGCCATTGAGTCCCACCGGCTCACCAATGCCGCGTACATTGCCCCAATAGGTGCCAATGCCGCCGCCTTTGGACGCGAGCCAGACGTTCTCGGTCCAAGTGTTGACGATACCATCGAGGCTGTCGTTGACCGAGTTGAGGTAGCAGCTGATCGGCAGGCCACGGCCGGTGCCGCCGTTCGACAGCACTGGGGTTGCCGGCATGAACCACAGGTTCGAAATGTAATCGTAGAGCCGCTGGGCGTGATCCTGATCATCGGCGTATGCGTCAGCAACGCGGGCAAACAGATCCTGATACTTCTCATCGGGAAGCAGGTAGCGGTCTTTCAGCGTCTCCTTGCCGAAGTCGGTCAGGTTGTCATCGCGCGATTCATCAGTCGTGATGTCGAACCGGCGTGCATTCACCGTCTTGCTGTCGGGAATGGCCGCGGTCTTTGCAGCTTCCGCCACGGCACCGGCAAGCGCCTCGCCCGCTTTCGCGGCGATCAGCTCTTCGCTGCCTTTATCTTCTGCCTTCATGCTAACCGCCTTGGCCGATTTTCTGGTTTTCTCTTCATTGGCCTGCTCTTCGTTCAGGCTCTCGGAGACATCCATTATTGCCTCATCTGAATTGCGAAATTCCATTGTCTACCAGCCCCATCTTCCTATCACCGCGGCGCAGTTTAGGCCACGGTTTTGTTCTATTTTCGTTCGCTCCGGATTCAGGCCCCACCTACCATCTTGTCCGGCACAAAGCGCGAAATACTTATCCCCGTTCTACCCACATCCAGCCGTGCAAAAGTGCCTTTTCAGACCGACTCCGCCCCCAACCGCAGATATGGTGTCTGCGCCGTTTGCTTACTAGGTCTAGTAGGTGCCCCTGCGATCGGAACCACTAAATACTGAATCAAGCGGCGAATCTGCGCAAGAGGGTAAATGCGATTTAACCATTCGCAGCAGGCTTGAAGGCAGGTGTATTGCACTGCTGCAACGCCGCGACGCGGCAGAAAAGCTAGGGTCGCGAGTTGCGCAAGCCCAAAAACGAATCTGCGAAAAAATTTTTGTCGGGAAAAGCGGCTAACGGGGGTTGTGAATCAATCGAATCCTGGCGCGCAACAAACGAATCCGAACCGCCCCTGGGGACGCAAGTCGGCAACGCCGAAAAAATGAATCGGATCGGGAATCTTGACGAACCAGCGCGAAAGCGCGGTTCAGCGTCCGCAGATCAAAAACCACCGCAACATATGCGAATCAGCCGCGGAGGATGCAGCCCGGTGCCCTAAGCAGGCTCGCTTTCCCTGGCCGCCACTGTCGCTGTGTGGTCCGCAATCTCAGCAGCGACCCTGTCAACCAGTTCCACCGGCAGATCATGGCCCCAGCCGGGAATGGTGACGAGCTTTGCTTCGGGAATCGCCGCTGCGGTCGCCCGGCCGCCTTCGACCTTCACCAGCGGATCATCCTCGCCATGCAACACCAGAGCAGGTGTGGTCACGCTGGCCAGCCTGCTGGTCCGGTCCCCATCATCGATAATGGCTGCGAGCTGGCGCGGCAGGCCCGCCGGATAGACAGACCGCCGCACGCTCTTCAGAACCCGTTCGCGCTGGCGCACCGGATCCGGCCTGAAACCCGGACTTCCGATCTTATCCGAAATGTTGAGGCCATGCGCGACCAGGTCTTCCTCTTCCATCGATTTGAGCGGGGCCGTAAGCGCGCCAATCGCTTCCTTATCCGCCTGCGGGAGTCTGGAATTGCCGGTCGTCGAGAATATCGAAGTCATTGAATGAAGCCGTGCGGCATGATGGATCGCCATCAGCTGGACGATCATCCCGCCCATTGATGCACCGACCACATGCGCGCGTTCAATATTCAGCGCATCGAGCAGCCCAATCCCGTCATCGGCCATGTCTTTCAGCGAATAGGGGACCTTGGCCGGCCAGCCGATTTTCTGGCGGATCACCTGCCAGGCAATGCCGGGAGCCTTGGCCCCTTCAAATTTCTGGCTGAGGCCAATGTCGCGATTGTCATACCGGATGACGCGATGGCCACGGTCCACCAGCGCGGCGACGAACTCGTCAGGCCACAAGGTCATCTGCGCGCCAAGGCCCATAACCAGCAGGATCGGCGCATGCGAAGGATCGCCATGTTCTTCGTAGAACAGTTCAAGGCCCGTGTTCGGCGTGGTGATTGTCGGCATATCTGGTGCAGTTCCCCGTTGGCGCGCTTCGCTGCGCGGTCTTTTCTAACATTTCTTGGAAGGAGCGAAGCCCAAATGGATCAAAAGTGCAAGCGTGCGCGCAACCGGTTCTCGGCTTATTCTGCTGCCCGCCACTCAGGCCCGAACACTTCAAATCCGCGCTCTTCCAACTGGTCAAGCACACCGCCAGTCTCAGCCAGAAGGCGCAGCGGCGCGACCGCCAGGGTCGTCCCGTCCGCACCCGTCGCCTCTGCAATCGCATCAGTCCAGATGCCGCGAATGTCTTCTCCCAGCTCTTGGTCCGCCCACGGCCAGCAGCGACCAAGCGCGATCTCGATCGGGTTGGCCATCACCGCCGGGACATCGAAGGCGCGCCAGTCAGCACCCCTCTGCGCGATAAGATCGGGGCCGATTTCAGTCGCGGTCATGGCCGCTTCGAGGCAGGGAATGTGCGATGCAGGATCGGCTTCGGAAAGATTATCGAGCAAGTCTTCGCCGCGGAAACGCGATGGTCTGGAAATCGGGACATCGGCCTTGTCAGCCGCCTTCTTGACGATGTCGGTCGCATCGTCGGTCGTCTCGTCATCGAAATCGAGCCGACGCGCGAGCAGATCGAACGCCGTCATCAGAAAGCTGCCGCGGTCATAGTCCTTGTCATACTGCTGTTCGAGCGAGGCCAGCCGCGCCCGCTGAGCCTCATCAAGGTAATCTGCCGCAACGCTCTTGTCCGGAAGCTTGGTGACTTTCCCTCCCGCAAAGACCAGGCGCAGAACATCGCCGGGCGAGATCTTGGGACGCGACCGGATAATCACCCGCTGAGATTCGGCTGTCGCCTCTTTCAGCCGATCCGGCTCCCATGGTGTTGACTTGGGCACCGCGCGAATCTCTCCAACGAGCACGACCGTGCCAATATCGGTATCGATAGTCCACATCGGCGCGCCGGAGCGCTGCGCGGTGACAACGATAAGGTTCTCATCAGTGGGCGGTGATTCTTCCGCTTGTACCGCCAGCGGAGCGGTTGAAACAGCGAAGGCAAGGAGCGTGAAGCGGGGGAAGGCTTTGAGCATGGCGCGACATTATCGCGCAACTCATTGCTGCTGGCTGTATCGCAGGACCCCGCACCCCCAAATCGCTTCTATCGCATTTATCGCATCTGTCGCGTCTGTCGAAAAAGCCCGCTCCCGGGGCCATGGGAGCGGGCTCTAAGCGGCTGCGCAGGAGGTCCGCGATCAGCCGCCGAGTGCGATATATTCGCTCTCGTCATCTGCAGCGGCCAGTCTCTTGCGTTCAGACTTTGCGAGCTTGGCTGCTAGCTTGTCGTGGGTTTCCTGGTCACTGGCGATGATTATATTGGCAAGGAAGCGGGCATTCTGAGGATCGTCCACCGGAACGGCAGAAAGATTGTCGAGCCTGCGTACCGCGCGCATGGCTGTCCGCTTTGACAACCAGTTGGCGCTGTTTGAATACAGTTCGAGATTGTCAGCCTTGCCGTCGGCTCCCATGGTAAAGCTGACTTGCACGATGCCACTCCCCATTGACAGCGTTCGGGTCGCTGGCGCGTGCGCCAGCTTGCGATCGAGGTCTCGGCTCATCTGCTCTTGCCATTCTTCCATGGTTAGCTGCGATCGCACCACGATCGGGCCTTCATTTTGACCGGCGCTGGCTTTTTCGCCTGCATTGGCGGGGACGGAAAGCGGCAGCGCGACGGCAATTGCCAGAGCGGGCGCCAGGATCAGTTTTGAAGTATTCGTCATTGGATCATCCTCCTGAGATTTCGGGATGATCGGCCGTTCGGACCGGATGCGGCGAGCACCAGTCCCAATCACTCGTGCAGCGGCATTATGGTCGATCAGGCGCAGCGGTCTTTTTGGTCTTGCGGGGGTGCCCAAACACTTGAGCTCAACCGCCTGCGTCCGATTGCAAACTGGATCAGCCAGCGCGGTGGCGCAATGCGCGCTCGCCAAACGGGCAAGCCCTAAAGACGAATGACCACTTCGATCTGCGAGCAGGCAATAAGAGCGGACGAATGCGCGGTGATGTTGTTCGACCTTGGCCCCTGCGATGGCGCCATATCCGCGCCAAGCGAATCAGGACGCAGGAGCTGTACCCGGTAAGAGATCGAGGCGCACAATGACCGAGGTGACGCCAACTTCGTCAAAGTCGGAGCAGTTCACCCGCAGAAACCGGTGTTTGGCGCGCCCGCCCAGCGCCCAGTTTTCGAGGACACGATCAGGTTTGCAGGTCGCCAAAGGGATGCTGCGATCGGCGAATATCTGTCGGGTGGTGATCGAGGACATGCGTCGGTGATCAGCCACATTTTCTGCCATCGAAGCCGCCAGTTTCGAGAGCCGACTTTCCAGCCTTTCCTTGCTGACGCGATAGACCGAGCCATGGGAATAGATCACCGAGATCGCTTCGGCATCCTGAGAGAGTCCCGGTGCAATCAGATCGCCGCCGTCCTGCGAAACCGCATTCCAGGGGATCGCTTTGCGCTCGGCGAGCACTGCAAAGGGGCTGACCGGGATCAGATCCTCGTCGCGCTCGACAACCCACCCCAACGGCTCGCCAGCGGCGGAATAATCCATGGAGCGTTTGAGCCGATCCAGCAGCCAGAGCTCTTCCTCACCTGTTTCCAGATCGATCGCGGCCAGGAAACTCTCAGCTCGCATGCTTTCATAGGTGCCGAGATTGTCCCCCGAGGTGCGGATGACGAAGACATGAGTCGCATTGATCCCAAACGCTTCTTCGCGAATGTCGATCACATCGGGCGGCGTGGCATTTGCCGGGCTAGCGTAGATGGCCACGGCAGTCAGCAAACCTGCAATCAGGGCGCGTGGACTGGTCACGGCACCAGCACCGTGTCCTGTGGCTCTTCATCCATCTCCGGATAGTCCAGGGTATAGTGCAGGCCGCGGCTTTCCCCTCTGGCGAGTGCTGACCTTACGATCAGCTCAGCCGCCTGCAGCAGGTTGCGCAGCTCGATCAAGTCGGTGGTGACGACGAAGCTGCCGTAATAATCCTCCACCTCCTGCTTCAGCAGAGCAATCCGGTTGGCCGCGCGCTCCAGCCGTTTGGTGGTGCGCACAATCCCGACATAGTTCCACATGAACCGGCGGATCTCGGTCCAGTTCTGCTTGATCACGACCTGTTCATCAGAATCGGAAACGCGCGTCGCATCCCAATCCCTGATCTGCGGAGGATCGGGCAGCGCATCCCATTGCGCCAGGATATCGCTCGCAGCGGCTTCGCCGAACACAAAGCATTCGAGCAGCGAGTTTGACGCGAGCCGGTTTGCCCCATGCAGACCGCTTTCGGTGCATTCACCGGCCGCCCACAGTCCCGGCAGATCGGTCGCTGCATCAAGCCCCACGACCACCCCGCCACAGGTGTAGTGCTGAGCCGGCACAACCGGGATCGGTTCCCTGGTCATATCGATACCGAGACCGGACAGCTTTTCGTCAATCGTAGGGAAATGCTCGCGCACGAAATCGGCCGGCTGGTGGCTGATATCCAGATGAACATAATCGAGACCAAATCGCTTGATCTGATCATCGATCGCCCGCGCCACTACATCGCGCGGGGCCAGTTCCATCCGCTCAGGATCATAGTCCACCATGAAACGGTGCCCGGTTTCAGGATGGAGCAAGTGCCCGCCCTCACCGCGCACAGCTTCGGTGATCAGGAAATTCTTGACCTCGAGATTGTAAAGACAGGTCGGATGGAACTGCATCATTTCCATGTTGGAAACGCGCGCGCCAGCCCGCCAGGCCATCGCGATCCCATCGCCGGTTGCCCCTCGAGGCGCGGTTGAAAACAGGTAGCAACGCCCTGCCCCTCCGGCGGCGAGAACCGTTGCCTTGGCAACGTGCTTTTCGACCTGCCCGGTCCCCTCATTGAGCGCATAAACGCCCCATACGCGTCCCGCCGCGGAGAATTTCTCTCTGTGGCGATCGGTGATGAAGTCGATGCAAGTGCGGCCCGGCAGCATTGTAATGTTGGGGTTGGCGTCGGCCGCTTTGAGCAATGCCGATTGCACCGCCCAACCGGTTGCATCATCGACATGCACGATTCGGCGATGCGAATGCCCCCCTTCGCGGGTGAGATGCAGGGCGCCAGAATCCTTGTTGAACGGCACGCCCAGCTCAACCAGCCGATCGATGCTGTCCGGGGCCTGCCCGATCACGAAATCTACGGTTTCACGGTCGTTCAATCCGGCGCCGGCCACCATGGTGTCACGCACGTGATCTTCGAACGTATCCCCAGCGTCGAGCACTGCCGCAATACCGCCCTGAGCCCAGGCAGTCGATCCGCCTGTCAGCGATCCCTTGGCCAGCACCAGCACTCGCTTGGTCTCCGCCAGGGCCAAAGCGGCGGTAAGCCCAGCAGCACCTGATCCGATTACGATAATGTCATGCTCTGCGTCTGTCATGGCGCGGCCATGGCGCGCAATCGGACGCTGGGCAAGGGCGCCGCGGCGCACACTGTCTTCACGCTGTAAGTATAGTCACGTACTAAGCAAGCGGGAGAGGGGACCCGTCGATACCGATTCGAAAGGCCCCGGTCATGAACATATTTGCGCGCGCGCTGTGCTTGTTTGGGCGTCACGACCCGAAGCGGAGCCATGTCTATCGCAGAAATGGCACCTTGGTCGGTCGTTGTCGGCATTGCCACGCCCCGATTGAGCGCATTTCGCATCGCAACTGGCACAGCCAGAATGCGAAGCAATCCAGATCGCTTACACCGGTCACCTCGCCGGAATAATATCTTGCGGTAGCTCCGGCATTTCGCTGACCTGCCCGCAGGCATCGCGCGCCCGCTAAGTGCCCGACGCGGTCAATTGCACGAATACATCCTCAAGATCGGCTTCCCGCGTGGTCACATCTTCAACCTTCAGGCCTTGCTCCTGCAGGATCGCCAGCACTTGCCCGGCGTTGAGCTTGTCCTTGTCATAGGTCACTTCAACCCCCCGCTCCCCTGCCAGCTCAACCTTGGTGAAGGCGTCGTGCATTGGTGCCTTTGCGAGATCACGGTCCACTGTCACCGCGACAATCTTTTCGCGCGCCATATCGACGAGGTCCCGGGTGGGCTTGTTGGCGATCAGTTTGCCATGATTGATGATGGCGATCCGGTCGCACAGTTCCTCTGCCTCTTCGAGATAGTGCGTGGTCAGCACCACAGTGACCCCGTCATCGTTCAGCCGGGTGACGAGGTCCCACAACTGCTTGCGAAGTTCCACATCAACGCCTGCCGTGGGCTCATCGAGAACCAGAATCGGCGGTGAATGAACCATCGCCTTGGCCACCAGCAGCCGTCGCTTCATGCCGCCCGAAAGCGTCCGCGCATAGGCATTGCGCTTGTCCGCCAACCGGACTGCCTCAAGCAATTCGTCGCTGCGCCGATCCTTCGCTGCGACGCCATAGAAGCCACCTTGATTCTCCAGCACTTCGTAAGGCGTGAAAAACGGATCGAACACGATTTCCTGCGGTACGATCCCGATAGCTCGGCTGGCATTGCGGCGCTCCTGATCTATGTCAAAGCCCCAGATCTCAGCGCTGCCGCCCGTCTTGTTAACCAGTCCGGCAAGGATATTGATCAGTGTGGATTTCCCGGCGCCATTGGGGCCGAGAAGGCCGAATATCGATCCCTGCGGCACATCGAAGCTTACACCATCAAGAGCGAGCTTACCCTCGGCTTCCTCGCCCTTGGCCCCTTTGGGCGGAGCATAGCGTTTGACGAGATTTTCAATCTGGATGGCGGCTTCGGCAGTCATGCCATGGGCCATAAAGATGCCGCGCCGGGGCGCAAGCGCGCATTTGTTTGCCTGGCATTAACCCTGTTTGGTCGCGAAACCTATCGGTCGATACGGTATCCGTCCCGGATGGCCGGAAAGCTTGCCTTGGGATTGCGCCCGTTGCGCACGACGCTGCTCGCAGCGATTTGCTGCGCATTCGGCATGGTCCCAGCGTCAGTGTTCGCGCAGTCCAGCCAGGACATCGACGCATCGGCAGAAATCGCTGCCGCTGTGACCCTGATCAAGACCCGCGACCTCGATTTCGGACAGATCATCGTGCCGCGCAATGGCCGGATGGATCTGACGTCAGAGGCTGATGCGACGTGCACCACCAACAATGGCCTGACCCATCTCGGTGTTTGCCAATCCGCTGCCTTCGAAGGCAGCGCAAGCCAGGGCTTCCAACTGCGCATTCGCGTCCCCGCCAACCGCCGGTTCAACCTGACGGGTCCAGGACAGGATCTGCGCGTGCGCCGGGTCGATGTCGGCGATACGGACGGATTGCAGTTCCTCGGCAGGACGGGCCGCAACTATGATTACATCGTCACCGATGCGAATGGGGACTACGCGTTTCACATCGGGGCGCGCCTGCTGTTCCGCAACAACCAGGCTCCGGGGGTCTATTCCGGAACGTTCACGATCGAGGCCGATTACCAATAATCGCCCTTCTGCGCCAAAGCTCGATCCATTCTGCGATTGAAATACCCGGATGTGGGGATTATTCGCATTTGCCATGAACATCGCACCTCCTGAAACGATCCTTGTCGAAACCCGCCGTGTCAGCTGCGATGGCGCGAGCTCTATCCGCGGTGGAGATCGTTTTCGTCCGGCGGCCCTGGGTCATCCGAAAGTGTATCTTGAGATTGACGAGCATGGGTATGTCGATTGCGGCTATTGCGACCGGCGCTTTGTTCTGAAGGGCGGGCCGGCCGATGGCGTCGATCCGGCCAGTCTGCCTGACATCTCTGAGGGCGCAGATCCCGGCCACAGATAAGAATGGCTAAGACACGGGCGGTATAAAGGTTAAGACCACCCTTCGAGGGTTTCAAAGTGTTGTTAACGCCTGATCGGTAAACCGAACGCTGATCAGGGGCCTCCAAACGTTTTTATGCTTAATTTTCTTCGAATTATCGGCGCAAGCCTTGCGGCAGCGTGTACCGCAATTGCGCCCTCCGCTGCCCACGCGCAGGACACGGACAGCGATAGCCGCGCTTTCCTGGTGACACCGTTAAGCTTCGTGAAGCAGACCGATCTCGATTTCGGTCAGATCATTCCGACCACGACTGCTGGCACTGTCGCGATGGATTCCAACGGCAACGTGACCACGACCGGTGGCGTTATCCAGGTGGATGGCACCCAGGAACCGGCTCTGTTTTGGGGATATGGCAGCTTCAATCAGACCGTTCTGATCAACATCGATCAGAACACCTACACGCTCACCCGGCAGGGTGGAACGGACACGATGCTGCTGGATCAGGTGACAATTGGCAGCGCGCCGCCGATCATCATCTCGACCAGCCCGCGTCGTTTTCGTATCGCAAACCCCAATGGCTTTTTCGCTTTCACAATTGCGGGCCGGTTGCAGGTCGCTGCAAACCAGCCGGGCGGTGTTTACGAAAGCACCATCACCGTCACGCTTGAATACGAATAGGGCGGACTTCCAGAACGCCGCAGCCGGTCGGTCATCCTTCATTCACTTGACCTGTGCCATCCCCATGATGGAGGGTCATGTTGAAGGAGAATGTCCATGCGTCGCATGATGAAATCGTTCACCCCTGCTCTGACTGGCGCGGCGATTGGCCTGGCGCTCGTTGCAGGCCCTGTCTCGGCTGAAGAAGCGAAAGAAACCAAAGAAGCCAAGGGCGAAACCGAGCTCGCAGAGCTGCTTGAGGGTCGCGTTGCAGGTGAACCTGTCCGCTGTATCCGCCAGTTTGCCAGCGACCGGATGCGGACAATTGATCGCACCGCCTACGTCTATGGCAGCGGCAAGACAATCTATGTCCAACGTACGCGCCATCCGGATCGGATTGACGATGATGACATCCTCGTCATTCGCAAGTTTGGTGGTTCGCAGCTGTGCCGGCTTGATCAGATCACCACCGTTGATCGCACCAGTGGCTTTTTCAACGGCGCGGTCTTCTTCGATGATTTCGTACCTTACACCCGGGTAACGACCGAAGACGAAGCCGACACTTGAGCCTGCGAGGGTTGCGGCTTTGCAAGAGGCCGGGATTCTATCATGCGCTCAATTGATCGGCGATAGTGCCGTAGCACCTCTGCAGCTCCTGGATCGAATGCTGCTTCGCTGTGGCGAATGGAGACGCGATCTGGAGATATCCCAGAAGCTGAGGACGCACTCCGCTCCCTTGTGTTGTGCCGCAAGGGGGCGGATGCATGCACGCTGGTACGGAAAACGGAATCTGCTCCCTTTCCGGCTTGAGCGCACGCGGTCGTGGTTGAAGATCCGGCCTCAACTGGCACATCTGCTTCGTAAACCGTCGCGCTCTCCGACAGCTGTGATGCACCTTGCCACAGCCCGAGTAGCCAGCTCGCAAGGCAGCCCGCGACAATCAAAGCCGGTATCGCACCGGACATTGTAAAATCCAACATCACAAGCCCCTTCCGCTTCCTCAACGGCGAATATCCAATCGCCTGATCCCTGCACGAGCCTTTCCACTCGGAACAGGGGGACAAGGTACGGAATTGTGGATGTGTCTTTAATTCGGACGGTGCCTTATGCCCGGGTTAACTGCGTGTTTAGCCTGTTCGCGGGGCGAAGATTCCGAAGCCTCTATTCAGGCGTATAGCCGAAACGTTCAATTTCGAACCGGCATCTCTTTTCAACCAGCTTTCTCAGAGCAGGCTGGCCCGCCGAAAGCGCTGCAAATGTAGCCTGCCTGGGCCTGACCCCGGTCTTCGCATCCGTGCGGGAAAACGCATCGCCCACCCCGGCCAGCGCGGGATAATCCGCTTCGAGCGCGGCGATGTCCGATCCAAGGTTTTCAAATCGAAGAAATCTGTCGATCGCGACTTTGCCATCGGTAAGATAGACCTTGTTGTCCCGGTCGATCTCAGACGCGAATTCCAGGCACCAGCGTTCAAAGCCGATCTCCTTGCCGAGCAAATGCTGGCGCCAGTAATAGGTCGAGACGATCCGCTCATACGGATTGCGCACGATCGAGACTTTGATCGCGCGGTCATACCGATCCGGGCCAAGCCTTTCCCGCGTCAGCGACGCTGACATGTGCGGAAAGAACTTGTGTGGCCAACCTTTGCGCCGACGCGCCCTCATCCATTCAAGCCGGGTTACCTCGCCCAGTTCGCGGACCGGATAACGATGGCCCTGCGGACCTGTCCCACCCGCAGCGCGCCGTTTGGGCTCATCATCCCTAAGCGTGGTGACGATATCGCCGGGCCTGGCAAAGCACGACAAAGCGATCTCGAAAGATGAACCCGCGACTTTGTGCGGCTTGAGGAAAATCAGCCCCGGATCCTGCAGGTAGATCATGTTTGTACCCGGACCCAATCCGGCGAGGAAATCAGGCGGCGGCCTGCATATTGTTCATCCGACCAAGGATCTCTTCCGCCTCGGACATGATGCCGTCGATCAATTCCTTGCAAGTCGGAATGTCGTTGATCAGGCCAGCCACCATGCCGCAGCTCCACGCGCCCTTGTCCATCTCGCCTTCCATCATGATCGAGGGATAAACCCCGGCGACTTCGGGGAGGATATCCTGAATGGTGATCGCATCGCCAAGCTCCTTTTCCTTCTCAAGCAGGCGTTCCACCGCATCGTTGGCGAGGACGCGCTCGGTGTTGCGCAGCGGACGCATGACCAGGCGGGTATCCAGCTCGGACGCGTCGACGATCGCTTTCTTCACGTTCTCATGCACAGGCGCTTCCTTGGTCGCGATGAAGCGGGTGCCCATATTCATGCCCTGCGCGCCCATGGCGAGGCTGGCGACGAGCGAGCGACCATCGGCCATGCCTCCCGATGATACGAAGGGAATGTCGAGCTCATCGGCAGCACGCGGCAACAGGATGAAATTGGGAATGTCATCTTCGCCGGGATGGCCGCCGCATTCAAAGCCATCGACGGAAACGGCATCGCAACCAATATCCTGCGCCTTCAGGGAATGCCGCACGCTGGTGCACTTATGGATCACCTTGATCCCGGCGTCCTTCAAAGGCCCAAGCAGATCGACCGGATTGCGCCCCGCAGTCTCGACCACTTTGATACCGCCATCGATCACAGCCTTCACAAGGCCCGGATAGTCTGGAGGGGTCAGCGTCGGCAGGATGGTGAGGTTTACGCCGAACGGCTTGTCGGTCATGTCGTGGCAGCGCGCGATTTCATTCGCGAGCTTTTCCGGCGTGCCCTGAGTCAAGCCGGTGATGATGCCCAGACCCCCGGCGTTGGAAACAGCCGCCGCCATTTCGGCAAAGCCGACATAGTGCATGCCGCCCTGGATAATCGGATGCTGGATGCCGAACATTTCGGTGATGGCTGTTTTCATGGTGTCCTCCCGTGGGTATCTGTTTGCGCGCGAAACAAGCGCAGAATGGCCGCGTGTGCAAGCGCGCTTTTGGGCCGGGCACCAAAGATCACGCTGGCCGTAACGTCATGGCAGCCTTTGCCGACCCGGCTATCCTTGAGAAGTGGCCAGAATGGGCCGTGTGACGATGTCGATAACATCGGGCAGGCGCGCCAATTCATCCCGCAATGTGCCCAGCTCTTCCCCGGTCTCGCACTCGCAATAGACCAGCATGTCGATGTCACCGGACAGGCAATAGGCCGCTTCGACACCGTGCATTGCGTGAATCTGTGGGGCCAATTCGGACTGGGCTGTTCCCGAGGTGAAGGATAGCGAAAAGAACGCGCGCGCGCTGGGCAGTGCAGCGCGCTCGATATCCACGGTATAGCGCTTGATCACGCCAAGCTCTTCCAGCCGGGTTATCCGGTCATGCGTCGCGCTGCGTGACAGATCGATATCACGGGCGAGCGACACCAGACTGGCGCGGGCATTGCGCCGCAAAGACTGCAGCAGGACGATATCCCTTTGATCCAGATCGGAACGCGCCATCGTCACACTCTCCCGTGGCAAACCTGCCATCGCTTCGCCGTCACCGGACAGTTTCCGGTTTCACCGTCATCATGTTGGTAGATAGGGAATGCGCCCTCGCCATACCATCCTTGGCACATTCAAGGAGGTGGATATGGACCCCGCAACGTTTTTGATCTTCGCTCTGACGACCTTTGTGGTGGTCATCACTCCGGGACCTGCGGCAATCGCAGTCGCGACCCAGGCTTCGGGCAACGGTGTTTGGCGGACCCAAATGGCCATTGCCGGAGTGGCCTTTGCCAATGTCGTGTTCTTCATCCTCTCGGCAACCGGGATTTCGGCCTCGATCATTGCTTCGGACACGCTCTTCGCTGTCATCAAAATGCTCGGTATCGCTTATCTCTGCTATCTGGGTCTGAGCGCTATCTTCAGTGCATCGGGCGGTCTTCAGGTTGGCAGCAGCGACAAGACCAGGCTCCGCACTCTGTTCGGCAAGGGGTTCGTGGTCGAATTCGCCAACCCAAAGGCATTGCTCTATTTCGCAGCGATTCTGCCGCAATTCATCGATCCCGCCATGCCGATGGCACCGCAATTCCTGATCATGGGGCTGACGACACTGGCTTTCGATGTGATGGCCTACACCGCCTATGCCACGCT
>JBCAXQ010000035.1:0-16265 GCA_038534015.1 Pseudomonadota bacterium
CCGCCCGAAGAACGCGAGGTCAGCACTTTGCGCCGCATAGGCGAGAACATGCTTGATGCTGTAGGATCAGATCGGTGCTGATCGCGACGCCACCGTCTTGATAACCGGCACCAGTCTCGATGTACTCATTAAGGCGAACCTCGGAATCCACACCGGTCGAGATCAGGATCGAGAAATCCGTGTCCCCCGGCTGGCCGTAGTTTTCCGTCCCGAAATTATCGACACAATGTGCGGCGGTGAGAACCGTGCGCGGATTGATAAGTGTCCCGGTGCAGTTGGGAATGATGGTTTCGCGGTCGCCATCGAAGTTGGCTTGTATCAGCATACGCACGACCGACGGTTGCGTGTCTTCGACATCGACCAGACCGCCGACACCCACTTCGTCGAGCCCAAAGATGGTTGGCCGGATCTCGACCATCGAGGTTACGAAGCCTTCGCTTGTCTGCGGAACGCCCAACTCAATCTTCGGCTCCGGCAACAGAGATAGAGCGCTTGTATTCAAGCCGATAGACGCACGTGGAGCTGATAGCGTCGTTTCTGCGAAATCGCTAAAATTGGCGAGATCGTCGTTGGCAGCACTTTGGTCGAGCGCTTCAAGACGGAAGTGTTCCTGGTTGGCCAAGGATCCCGCTAAGGGATCAGAAACCGCGCCCTCCGCGTGTGCTTCCCGCAAGTCGTCGTCCGCAATCGAAATTCCAAGTTCGACCACGTCGACTTCGGAATCACTGGCAGATGCGTAAGTTGGTGCGGAGAATATACTGTAGGCAAGGGCTACCATGCCGGCGCTGGCACGAAGGTGACCGATTTTCATTTTCGTCCCCAAACGAAATGGGAGACCCTCGAAAACCCAGGTCGCAGAGTTTCAGTCCGAATCCAAGCGCGAAGTTCGATCGCGTGCCATAGCGAGACCTCTTATTGCCACCTCGATCGAGTGATTACCGAAGGCGACGGCGCAATTTGAGAAAGACGATGCGATCTCGTTAACCTTAACTGGCAGCGTTGAATTTACTATCCTCGCCTAACACCGGCTCCGATCAGGAGACCGGAATATGCGTACTACGACAAAGCTGTGTTTGGCGGCGGCATTCGCTGGCCTCGCGTCGCAACCCGCCTATGCGTCCGACAAATCATCGGGCTCGTTTCAGGTCGGCGCTCGCATCCCTGTGGTTTGCAATCTCGATACGCGCTCGTTTGTAGTGGAAGAGGAAGCATCCATCGTGCGTGGAGCCATGTTCGAAGCGTGCAACACCAATCGCGGTTTTCAGGTCTTCGCCACGCACCGTACGCTGGAAGATAATGAACGCGTGCGGGTGCGCTATGGTTTTGAGCAAAGCGAATTGCATGCCACGGGCTTTTCGTTCGTCGCAATGCGGTCAGGCGCCCGTTACGGGGCCGTGCCTGTCCAGATTGAAACGCTACAGCTTAACCAGCCTATTTCGATCAGCTTTTCGCTGACCGCTGTCTGATCCGCTCCGGCATCGCGCCTAGATTGCGCTGACAGACACCTGGATACGGTCGCTGTAGCGGCCGGCTTCGGCGAAGAATGGTTCGACGGTCACTCTCAATGGATGAAGATCACCGAGTGCCTCGGTGCCTTCGGCAAACACTCGGACATTTGTGCCCTCCAGGTTAACTTCGGCACCGCTCATCCGCAGTGAATACGGGATGGTCGCGTCTCCGTTCACCTTGCGCAGGGTGCCGAGATTTTCCGACACAAACTCGACGCGATAGGGGGATGTGCTCCAAACTCTGAGGCCGAAGGGGTCCGATGTGTTCACCGCCTCGGGATCCAGAATGCCCAGGTTGATCCGCTTGAGCGGACTGTTGCCGGAAGCGCCGACGATCCGCAGCGCCACTGCTGGCGGCACGTCGACCCGCACTACAAGGATCATGGAGTCGAGTTCTGCACCTGCCTCATCATGCAATGTGAGCACAAATTCCTGCGAGAACAGCCCGGATTCCAAGCCCCATTCGGTTGCAAAACCCAGTCGGAACTGGATTGCGCGACCGCTCGAAGTGATCGGAATATTCGGGACAAACAGGTCATTCCCGATCGATCCGGGTGTGGACTGGTTCGGCAAAATCTCGATTAATCTGCCGCTTGATCGCAGCAGAAGGTTAACCTGGTCATTGCCTGATGGCGGGGTGCGCCGGGCAATCCTCAGGAACGCCGAACAGCTGCTCGAACCAGCATTTCGGACCCGTATTGAGAAGTCCTCCTGTGCTCGCTCCCCGACCCCAATTTCAAACCCTGAAACGCTAACGGTTCGGGCGTTCTGAGCAAATTCCGGAGCGCAGCCTGACTGGGCATGAGCGGGCACCAATGCCGTGCCGGAGGCAACAAGTCCTGCAAGGATGTATTTGAGGATGCGCATGCGTCCGCCCCTTTCTCTTCTTCAACGGCTGGTACGTCCAGGTCATCTAGCCGGAGCAGTCCGGTGGAATCATCTGGTATTGTAAACTCGAAACTTGATCGTTCTTGATCGAATGTAACACGATAGGTCTTGCCGGGTGCGAACCCTAGCATACCAAAGCGACCAACAGAATTCGTGAAGAACGGTTTGGATTCGAATGTATCGTCATCCAACGCTTCAACGCGCCCGGCGATCAGGGATACCGGCTCGCCACCTTGCCTGAGCGTGCCAACGACACTGACAAAATTGTCGCTGCCGACCTGAAGTGAGTAACCGCCCCGCAGCGGCGGATCGACCCGGGCGACTCCTTCGCCAATGTCGTATCCCACTCCGGCACCGTCGACATCGTACTGGATCGTCTGGTCTGCATACGATGATAGCCGTCCTTGAAGCGCGCCACCAAAGGTACCGCTGCGCGCTTCGTAGGTGTTATCGCTCAGGTCCCGGCCAACAATGACTTGTCCATCCTCGAGCGAACTGTGCGGGTGCACGATTGCAAATGCATCTCGAATTGGTCGCCCGACCGCAAACTGGCCATCTGCCAAGGCCAGCGACGTGCCGAACTGGAATCGGAAACGTTGCTCATCGGTGATATTGCCAATGTTCGACCCCTCGCTGAACATCGACAGGCGGGTATCAAACCTGTTTGCGACATAATCGAACCCGAAGTCGGCGCGTGTTTGGTCCGCGTCGCTGATGAAGCCGACATCATAGCCATAGGAACCGACTTTGTTGTCGCTTCCTTTGGTAAGGTTGGCACGCGAGGTGTCTGTGCGGCTCCGATAGTCGGCTGAACCGCGAATATTGCGGCCAAACACATAGGATACGCCTATCCGAAAGCCCCAATTGTCATCGATGGCATCGCTGTTGCCGTATTCGACGCCAGCGACCAGTTGGAGCCGGTCATTCAACCTGTGAATGTAATCAACAAAGACGGATGCAAGATCATCCTGGGGGCCGGCTCGGTGCGAGTAGATTGCTCCGGAAACAATCCGGCCTTCTTCCGAGATGGCCCGGTTGTAACTTGCACTGAAGGTCAGCAGGTCGAACTGTATCGGAGCCACGTTCGAAATGGTTGTGAATCCAGCCCCGGAATAATCGACATTGATCGAAAATGTGCTCTGGTTGGTGAAGCTATTCCCCGAACTCAGTCGATAGCTTGCACGGGCGGAGAATGCAGTCCCACCCAGGTCGCTGAAGCTTGCAGCACCTTCCACATCAAAGAAGCCGGGGATGAACTGCGGCACCACTGTTGCTTCCGCTCCGACCAGTTGGACGTCTTCGGAGATCTGAAGTGCGCCACCTAAGATCACATCGTCGGATAGCGCCTTACGATAGAGCCCAACAAATGCCGGATCGTCTGTGTACTCCGGTTCGAATGCGAGATCGCGCGCAATCATGCCTAGTGCGAACGAATACTCTTCCTCACCCGCAACAAGATCAAGCGGTTGGTAGAAATAGTCGAGACTGATCGACTGTTCACGACCGCCGGAATCCCGAATTTGCAGCTCGACATCGTTGGATCCGAGTTGGACTGGCAGGCTAGCCAGATCATAGGTGCCCGCATCGAGTTCGAGGGTCTGATAGAGATCGCCGTTGATAACCACATCGACCGTCGAATTGTTATCGAGGAAGATTTCGCCGGCGCCCAGCCGCGCTGCCGGGGTGAAAGGATCGAACACTCGGCGGCTCTTTTCAAAGCTTACTCCGCCGAGGAATGGAGTTCTCAGCAGGCCAAGAGTTTCTAGGCGCAGGTCGCCCGCGGCGAAACGTTGGAACTTCTCTCTGCGATCATAAACCGCACGGACACCCCTGCGATAGAACCGTGTTCCCTCGCCAAACTGGTCCGAGATTGCGCCATTGTACTCAAGCGCTACGTCGCCCAATCGTGCCCCGCCATCAAGGAACAGCTCAGGTGAGAATTCGTCAGTGTCGGTGTTGTAGTCTACATTCGAATTCAAGTTGAGATAGGCCGAAAAATGCGCAGGTTCGAGCAGCGCAATGTCTCCGGCGCGAGTGCTTGATCCTGAATCAACGAGCTGTCTGACAGGACGGAGCTCTCCATCAATTTCATTGACGTCAATCTGAAGCAAGTTCTGATTGAACTCTAGTTCAATTCCGATCGAACCAAGGCGTTCTGGATCGACAATAACCCTGCCGTCAGTCACGCGATTCAGCGCCTCAATCCCAGCCTCATTCAGTAAGGGATTGAACTCTTCACGCAGGGTCGTTGTATCCAGCCCAACGGAGTTGTCAGAGTAAACCTCCAGGAACACGTCGCCAAGAACACGGCCCTCATACACAAGGGGCACCGTAAATGAGATGACCCGATCATTGCGAACTGCGGGCTCTGTATTCTCTGCCGGTTGCTCTTGTGCGGCCAAGAACGACGGGTGCACGAAGCACAGGCCTGTCGTTGCCAGGCACAGTGCACGTAGACGCTTCAGGCTTTTGCCAGAGCGCATGGCCACCTCACTCGTCCTCGTCTGGAATCTCGATTTCAATCGAAACAGTTTCTGGGTCTAACTGAGTCTCCATCGGCAGGAAGAAGATGCGCTCTTTTCCAGGGCCAACAACTCCCGCGCCAATCGAGCGGGCGATCTTGTCCGCAGCGAATTCCTCGTCATAATTCTCACCGTCGACAGTTTTGCCCTTGATCTTCCAGATAGAGAGGCCCGCGAGGAAATAGCGATTGCCATCGTTACCCAGACGAACCTCAAGGCCGGAAATCGTTTCCATAGGCGGCGGTGCAGGTTCAGCGGTAGCGGATGGAGTGGCGTCATCGACCTCATCGATCGTTCCGGTTGTGGCAGGTTCTGCGGCTTCGACTTCGGTCGAATTTTCCGGTTCGCCAGAATCGATTGCCGCTGCTTCATCCGGCGCTTCGTCCGGGCTTGCGGATTCCGCTGTTTCCGAATCTGCATCATCAGGCGTCGCTTCGGCTGCGGCGACGGGCGCAGCGGCTGGGACTTCTCGTGTTGCCGCTGTGATCGAGCGAACAACAGGCTCAGCTTCTGCGCCGTCCGGCACCACATTTACAAGCACGTTGTAGTTGACGACGACCTGGACCTGAGACCGCTCTACTTCTTCGAAAGCGATAGGGATCTGTTTGATCGACATATAATATATTTGTGATTCGGCCAGTTCAGCTTCGCCGACATACTGAATCCGAAAAACCTGGCGTGAATTGGATTCCAAAAGAACCTGTGTCGGAAAGACCAGGAAGTCCTCATCGGCTGGCACAAGAGTGAGGCGGCCATCCTCAGAAATCTCGCCACGCATCATCAGCACTTCGTATGGGATGTCGCGAGCCGAATCGCTGGCCATTTCGATTCTGGCTGTCGTGCCTCGACCTATAGGCTCAAGATCCACGATCATTGGAGCAACCCGCGCGGCCATAGCGGGCGCGGGCAAACATACTAGCGCAAGCGCAAAAACTGCGGCCCAAATCTGCCGAAACATCGAAATCCCCCTGACAAGCAGCACAGCCCTCTGGCCTTGCCTCTTGATTTCTCGATCTCGACCGCAAAAAAATCGGAAATGCAAGCGTGTTAACTTTTCGAGCTGATCGCTTTTCGAACGCCCAAGTTCCCAAATCGAGCCGTTTTCGACCTCAATCGGGGATGAGACGAGGGAGGGACACGCGATCCCTCCCTCGAATTCAGATCAAAGGTTCAGAACCTTAGATCGCTCCCAGTGTAACCTGCGCGATGCCGAGGTAGATACCGGCCAGCGGACGCTCTGGATTGTCATTTGCGTTGATCACAGTCCGAAGCACGGCACGGTTGTGGAACGCATCAGGCTGGAACTCGCTCGAAGTCGACTCGTCGATGGTACGCAGATTTACTTCAGCGAAGTCGTCATTGTCGTCTGCGCGCATGCGAAGGCGATAGTGAATCACGTCGGTGAAGTCTTCGGCGTCAGGACCATCGTTGGACTGCAGCAGATTGATCATCGGGATCGCGTCGAGCGTGATCGATGTCGGGTAGTTGCAGCTTGCCCAGATACGTTGACGCTCAACATAGCGATCTTCGCTAAGCAGAAGTGCATCGGAACCTGAATCTTCTTCAATGTCCAGAAGGCCGAAGTTGACTGTGTCTGGATCATCTACACTGCATTCAGCTTGAACTCCGGCACCAATAAGAAATGTGTCGGACGCGGTAGGTCCTGCCAATGCAGGCGTTGAGATCAACGCGGTTGCAGCGGCAGCGAGTAGCAGCTTTTTCATTAGTCTTCCCCTCATATAGAGTACGTAAGAGTTACCTAGCTTGCGACGCCCTTCGTAGTTTTCTGCGATCCGGAGCAACGCTACACGCTGCGCGAATCGAGTCGAAAAGCTGGTAAACAATAAGTTAACGATTTGCCGCTCGCATGCAACGCATCATCGAAGAAACCTGAGTCTGATCGCTGATTTTATTGAGGATTTTGGCGCTCACATCGCCAGATCGAGCGTCAGTGTCTCATACGGGGACAGACAGAGTCCGGCTCATTACGAAGGAAAAAGCTGAAACTCTTGTGCGATCCGATTGGCATAGCCGGAATACGGCACTTGCATATCAAGCGCAGGATTAATGTCCCCGGAGGCGAATGCGTTCTCTTATTCAGGATGGCCAAGTGCTGTCTCAAGCTCCCCAAGCCAAGGTTCAAACGGCTTCCATGCATTTTGTCCCTTGCGATTGATCGGCTGGCGAACCTGCTCACTCGAAGCGGTGCGCACTGCACGGTCCGTTTTGTGGAAGTCGAGGCAGCCATGCTCGAATGGCAACCCAAGGAAATCGAGCATGCGCCGGGTTTCCCCTTCCAGATCATCGAGAACATCTTCGTGCTGGACGCGCAATACCTTGCCCGGCAGCACTTCATCCCAGTGCTTCATGAGATCAACATAGTCTGCGTAATAGCGCCCGATCTGCGTCAGGCCGTACGTAAACTCCTGCCCCTCGGCGAACAGCTGTTTGAACCCGGAAAAACAGCAATCCATTGGCGCGCGGCGGGCATCGATAATTCTGGCATTGGGCAGAATCAGGTGGATCAAGCCGATATGGCGAAAGTTGTTTGGCATCTTGTCGATGAAGCGGGGCGCACCCTGACGGTGGACCATCGTATCGTCGATGTATTGTTGTCCAAATCTTGCTGAGTCTTCGAATGTGAGCTGGCTAAGGTTTCCGGGATATTGGGATTGGCCCGCCTTGCGACCGCGAAGTCTATGCGCAAGCGCCAGGATATCAGGAAGCTCCAGCGTTCCATCGATCTGCGAATGGCTGGCCAGGATCTGTTCCAGAAGTGTTGAACCAGCGCGGGGCAATCCGACGATAAAGATCGGATCGGACGCCTTGCAGCCGAACCCTTCGTGCTTCTTGAAAAGCTCCGGAGTACAGAATTCTTTCTGTCGCTCCAGCTCTTCGCTCATCCTGTCGGCGCTGTAACGGGTCTGCGCCCGCTTCAGATCGTTGCCCCGCTTGTAGAAATGAAAAGACTGCTCGTAATCGCGGCGATCTTCGTATGCCTTGCCTAACGCGAAGGCGATGTGGACTTCGTCTGCAAACGCAAGATCCGGTCGCGTGGCCTGTTTGCGCATCGCTGTAACTTCAGTGTCAGTGAAGCGGTAGGTCTTGAGGTTGGCAAGCGCATAGTAGGCATCACCGTGGTCGGGCTTAACTTGAAAGGCCTGGCGATACTTTGCGACGGCTTCATCCTGCTTCCCGGTTGTCTTCAGGGCATGACCCAGGCTGGTCAGTGTTGCATGGTCGTTGGGCAGCGCCTCTAGAACTTTGCCAAACAACTCGAACGCACGGTCATAATCTCCCGTCTGCATGCTTTCGATCGCGAGACGGGATTGAAACAGCGGGCTTTCGGGATCGCGCTGATACAGCGCGTCAGCTTCCATTGCAGCTTTCCGGAAGTTCTGCCTACGCCGTAGAACATCGATGTAGTCCAGTCGCAGCTGAATGTTGTCTGGTTCGAATGTGACCGCGCTTTCAAGAAGAAATTCCGCGTCTTCCAATATGCCGAGATCAAGGCCGATCCGGGCAAGCAGTCGCATCCCTTCCACATTGCTGGGGTTGCTCCGAAGAAAATGGCGGCAGATTTCTTCCGCGCGGATCACGCGTCCTTCATGAATATGATTGGTTACGGCCAAGAGCTCTCGCGGCAGGGACCGGATGCGGTCATACTGCGCATTTGCCGCTGCCGCCTCGGCCGGTCGCCCCAACTCACCGGCCAGCCGCGCCTGCTCGCGCCAGCTGGCTTCCAGCGCCGGGTTAAAGCGGGTTGCTCGCGTGAATGCTTCCAAAGCCGCTGTGGCGTTAGACCTGGCTAGGGCGAGGTGCCCTTCTTCCTGCCATGCGCGTCCATATTCAGGCATCGCAGCGTGGAGCGTCCGCAGATGTCGTGACGCGCCATCGAGCCGCTTGAGATAGCGACATGCCACGGCAGCCACATATAGGGCATCTGCATCGTCTGGCCGCGTGGCAAGCATAGCCTCTGCCTGGGCCAGCCCGGCTTCAAACTGGCCAGCCTGCAACGCCTCTTGCGCGGCCTTCAACTGGTCTTCGCGTGTTGCCATGGCCACCGCCTACATAGCAAAGCGGCGGAAATGAACCCGCAAAGGTCCATCCCGCCGCTTCACATCCATAGGCGCGGATCAATAGTCGTAAGAGAATCGAACCCCGATTGTGCGGGGTCGGTTGGTGATGATCCGTTCGCGATCGTTGCCAAACACGCCAGAAATTTCTGCACGTTTGTCGGTCAGGTTCTTGCCGAACAATTCGACACCCCATTCGCCGGCATCTATTCCGATGGCCATATCAACCAGCGTGTAGGAATCGAGTTCGATCTTGTTGATCTCGATTATGTCGGTGAACTTTGATGCCGAGTATGAGACCTGCGGCTGAATATAGGCTTCCAGCGTATCGCTGAGATCCCATTCATACCGAACGCGCATGTTCCCCTGGAAGCCCGGGGCATAGGCCAGCTCTTCGCCGACAACCACATCCGTTGTCGGGATCAACACCTGAGTGATCTCTGTATCCAGGATTGAGAATGCGCCGGCGACGGTCAGACCGGGGACCGCATAGGGTGCAATCGTAAAGTCCGCCTCGATGCCATAAATCTCCGCGTCGGCTGCATTCGAAGAGAAAAACAGGTTGGTGATCGAAGGATCAAAAATCTGAGTTTGCAGATTCGAAATATCGACGAAGAATGCGCTGCCGTTGAAACGGACCTGACCATCGACCAGGTCGAGCTTCCAACCCAACTCATAGTTCTTCACTTCATCGGTTTCGAGTTCGAACGGTACCACGAACCCGTCAGGGCCAAGCGCCCCACCCGGGCGGTTGAGGAATCCTGGACGGAAACCTTCCGAATAGGTCGCATAGAACAGCAGATCATCGTTCGGGGTTACGGTAAGCGTACCCTTGAAGATAGTGCCACTGGTTTTTGCCGTGTCCGGTGCACGTATCGCATTGAACACTTGCTGTGCTTGCGTGGCCGAGAGGCCCGCGGCTTCAATGTCGGCGAGCGAATCATTCAAATCGAATGTTTGGCGCAGCGCTGCGTTGCACGATCCGATGAAGGTGAACTCTCCGTTTCCGTCGTAAAGATCGGAGATGTCTGTGCCGAATGCGTTCGCGTCCTCTGCCGCGCCCGAGTTACAGAACGATCCATTGGCACTGCCCTCAAAATCGACTTCTACGTCATAGTAGCGCGCGCCGAACGTTGCTGTCAGCAAGTCAGGCACAATATCGAAGCTCGCTTCGCCAAAGATGCCCCATTGTTCGTCTGTACGGCGAATGTCATTGCGAAAGATCGTGTCAGCCGGAAACGGGCCTGGATCCGAGACAAAGCCAGTCATTTGCGGGAAATTGGTCGCAAACGCACCAAAAGGTTGAGCGAGCACATTGCCCGGATAGGCAAAATCGACGCGTTCTTTCAACTCGAGGTCGGAATAGAAACCGCCAGCGGTGGCGCGGAAACGCCAGTCCGCAGGCGTGCTGAAGCGCAGTTCCTGCGTAAACACTTCGGTTTCGCTGAAGGAATCGATGTACAGATTGGGCGCCTGACACGTGCCGGTTGGGCCGCCTTCCCCGGGATAAGTCACCGAACCATCGCAGATATAGTACGGCAGATACTGACCGACGAAAAGATAATCAGTGTAGTCAGCCGTCTGTTCCGACGTACGGTCGGTATACGCACCCGTGTACACCACATCGAGCATCGCCAAGCGGCCTTCGACCGTCCAGCTGGTGTTCGAGAAATCATCCTCAAGGCGATCCGGCTCGAACCGCTCGATTTCAAGGTCATCAAGGCCGCCAAGCTCTGGATCGGCGAAGAATACCCCGTCGCTTTCGAGGCTCTGGCGTTGATGCGACACGCTAACCGTCCAGTCCGGTGTCACTTCCCAAAGCGCAGAAACGCGGAAACCGGCATACTGCGTGTCGTTGAAATCATCTTCGACCAGTTCGGTGTTGGTCGCTTCGAGGAAGGTCACATTGGCATCGATCTGTGCCAAGGTCGCTGGGTCAGACTGGAAGCCACCGCGGTTTGCATTGACGGGAACCCCGTTCGCGCGAACCGTCCCCGAGGGACGAAACCGGCCGCTTTCGCGAGCGCTTCGAGTTCCAGAAACGTTGTCGATATAGCCGCCCTGGTCATCCAGATAGACAACTCCGCGTAGCGCGAACGTGTCCGTCACCGGTACGTTGAGCATCACTTCGCCCTGATAGCTCTCTTCGCCCCCTTTGGTGAAGGAAACACCACCGGAGAACGATGCGGCAAACCCACCAAGGTCGGGCTTATTGGTAATAAGGCGAACAACGCCAGCCTGCGAACTTGCGCCAAAGAGTGTGCCCTGCGGTCCGGACAGCACTTCGATCCGTTCAAGGTCGGCAGCATACACATCCAGGTTGCGGCCCGGCTGCGAAAGCGGCTGATCATTGAGATAAAGCGCCACGTTCGGCGCGAGACCCGCAACGCCAGCAACTGTGATATTCGGTGTGGTCGATGCGAGGCCGCGAATGTAGATCGTGCTTTGGCCGGGGCCGTTGCCGCCAGCAGTGACGGTCGGCAGCTGTTCAAGGTAATCCTCAAACGTATCGATGTTCAGCTCTTTGAGTTGCTGCTCACCAATTGCCGAGACCGACACCGGAACATCCTGCAGATCTTCAGAACGCTTTTGCGCGGTCACAACGATGGTTGGAACACCGCCGCGATCCTGCAGCGCGCCATCTCCATCGTTCTCCACGTCCTGCGCAACGGCAGGTGATGCGACAGCAATAGCCAGCGCGCTCGCCGAAGCGCAGCTTGCAAACTTAATCATGTTGTTTGTCCCCTTTAGACAATTCGACGATCCGCGACGCCAGATTGGGCCGGCAAGGATCAGTAATTGGGCGCACAGCAGATAATCAATCGCGCGCGCTCAGAACCGTTACCAAGCGACCCGCAGTACGGCCACAGCGCGAATGCAGGTTTTCAAGAGAACGGTGCGGTATGTTGCACAATATCCACATAGCAAGAACAGGTCGAAATTCAGATCACATATAGATCAGATATTATGACTAACCGATGATTTATTCATAAATCGCACATGAAGATAGAAAATTTTCTATTATCTTTGTCCAATAATACTCAAATATTCGGAAATTTTTTCGACCGGCCTCTGATATGAGTAATGAAACTATTCTGCCGGGGTCGCTTCTCCGTCCCAGTTTTCGCAGGCCTCTGCAGTAGTGGGGACACCGTGGCGTTTGCGCCTGAGGTCGTAAATCACTGCCTTCACAATGGAAATCGCCATCAATGCGACGACAAATGAGAACGGTAAGGCTCCGATGATCATGGTCGTGCTGATCGCATCGACCCCGCCAAGGATCAGCATCGAGCCCACTACGAACGCCAGCGCCGCCCCCCAGAACAATATATGGTAGCGGCGACCGCCTTCATCTTCGCCGGCGCCGTTGATCGTGTTGACGATCAGGATCGCACTGTCGACCGATGTCACGAGGTACGTCATCAACAAAACCACAACCAATGCCGAGACGATCAGAGCCGCAGTTGGGGCGAACATGACTGAAAGGGTGGCGTACAATTGGTCTGACAATCCAGTTCCAACTATTGATCCGTTGGCCGCGCCGGTCAGTTCCAGATCGATCGCCGTCCCGCCGGCCAGCGCAAACCAGATGAAGCACATCAGCGAAGGCACCAACGCCACGCCCAGCACATATTCGCGAATTGTACGCCCGCGCGATATGCGCGCGATGAACATGCCGACAAATGGCGCGAAGGCGATCCACCACGCCCAATAGAAAACCGACCAACCTAGCTGCCAATCCAGCAATGCCTCGCCCGTTTCGCCCCCCTCTGTTCCCAGAAGGGTCAAGGCGTTTTGCGGCAAAGTGCGGAAATAGTCCCAGATCCCGAGACCAAGAATTTCGAGCGCATACAGTCCTGATCCGAACACGGCGAAGAGAGCGAGCAGGGTGAAGGACAGTCCCATATTGAGATTGGACAGCCATTTAATCCCTCGGCCAACGCCAGAGAGCGCGCTGATTGTCGATGCGCCGACGAGAACCAGCAGTGAAACCACAATCGCGATGGCAGAGGCACTGGCCACGCCATCCTTCTCAACCATCAACCAATCGCCCAGACCAATGCGATGAAGACCTGCCACGAATTGCTCAACGCCCAGGCTCATTGTAACGGCGACGCCCAGAATGGTAGCGACCACCGCCACGATGTCGATGATGTGACCAGCAGGGCCGGACAGCACCCGGCCAAACAAAGGGCAAAGGGCGGATCGGATCGTTAGTGGCAAGTTGCGGCGATAGGCAACATATCCGATAGCCAGGCCGACCAGGGCATAGGTGCACCATGCGCCTAACCCCCAATGAATGAATGTGTAGATGTAGGCAGGGCGCACAGCTTCGGCGCTACGCGGCTCGACAAGCCCACGAATAATATCGGGGTTGTTGCTGAAGTGCGAAAGGGGCTCACCGGTTGAATAGGTGAGCATCCCGATGCCGATCCCGGCACCGAACAGCATCGAGAACCACGAAAATCTAGAAAACTCGGGCTTCTCATCCGGGGCGCCAATCCGCAGGCTGCCTGATTGAGGAATCAGAGCAAGCGCAAGGCATATCACCGCCAGCGCGGCGACGAGATAAATATACCATCCGGCAAAGGTCACTATGATCGTGGTATTGGCGATTTCCAATGTCTCGGCGGCGTTCACCGGAAAGAAAATCGCCCACATGATGATGAGCGAGACAATGATCTTTGATGGGATCGTCACCTCACGACTGAATCCGTCGTAGAATCCACGATCATGGGTTTCGATTGGTAACTCAATGATTGGCGGATCAATCGGCAGGTCCGCCTTTGCTGTGTCAACTGAATGTGTGATTGTTCTTCCCGGAGGACTATTTGTGCTGTGTCAAACCAAAAGCATAGAGAGATAGGCCGGCGATGCAAACCCGCCCTGGCTTTGCTTGTTTTCACAAGGGGTGTTTCCTAGGGTCGGCGTGGACACACTCTGGGAGAGAAACAACATGCGGATTTGGGTGATTGCTGCGGCGATAGCAGCCAGCATGGTTGGGAGCGGCCTGCAGGCACGCGCCACCTTTGACGCAACCATTGCACGCACCACTTATGGAATTCCGCACATCTCCTCTGATACGTGGCAGGGTGTCGGCTACGGCGTGGCCTATGCGTATGCGGAAGACAATGTCTGCATGCTGGCGGAAGAATTTGCGACCATTGCGGGTGAGCGTTCACTGCATTTTGGTCCGGAGAATTCCTCCGTGCTCGGATTTCGGGAAGTCGACAATCTGACGTCCGACATCTTCTATCGCAGCCAGATTGATCTGCCGCGATTGCGCAATGGCTGGCATTCGCAGAGCGAGGAATCCCGGATGTTGGTGGAAGGATATGTTGCCGGGTACAACCGCTTCCTGCGTGATCATCAAGGCAATGATCTTCCGGTTGAATGCAGGGATAAGCCGTGGGTCCGTTCGATATCGCTCGATGACATGCTGCGCCTCAACGAGAAGCAGATGCTTCTTGCCAGTTCGCTTGCGCTGGCGCCGGGACTGGCCAGTGCTGCACCTCCCGGCCCAAACAGGGCGGAGCTGGCTGAATCGGCCGCGCAACTTGCGTTCTCCCGCAGCGAAGATCTCAGTTTCGGGAGCAATGGCTGGGCATTTGGCGCGGACGCCACGGCGAACGGGCGCGGCCTTGTGATCGGCAACCCGCACTTTCCATGGGAGGGTCCCGGTCGGTTCTGGCAGCTGCATGTCGCGGGACCGGGCGGTTATAACGTGATGGGCGTCGGTATAGCCGGCACGCCGATCCCGACGTTGGGATTCAATCAGGATGTTGCCTGGACCCACACCGTCACCGCCGCTCGGCATTTCACCGTCTATGCTCTGACCCTGTCGGACGATGATCCGACTGTTTATATGGTCGATGGCGAACCGGTGGAGATGGAAGCATATGAAGTGAGTGTGCCGATGCCGGATGGTGCTCCGGACGTTGTTCGCACACTCTACACGACCCGCTTCGGACCGGTTGTTACCGTGCCGGGGACCGGCGTGACCTGGACCGATTCCGCTGCCTACACGCTGCGTGATGCCAACACCGGAAACCAGCGCGCGATCGATGCCTGGCTGCGTATCGGCAAGTCCCGAAATGTGGCGGAGGTGGAAGCCGCGGTGAGCCTGACGCTGGGTATTCCGTGGGTTAACACGATTGCGGCCGATCGTGATGGCAATGCGCTGCATGCAGATGTTACTGCTGTTCCCAATGTCTCTGCAGAGAAGATTGCAGATTGTTCGACACCGCTTTCGGGGCTGGTCGCGAACCTTGTGACACTGCTCGACGGTGCTCGTTCCGACTGTGATTGGGATGCCGAAACTGACGCCCCTGTATCGGGCCTTATGGTGGCATTTGATCAGGCCGTGCGCGTCAGGCAGGATTATGTGACGAACAGCAATGACAGTTACTGGATCAGCAATCCGCGCGATCCGTATCGTCGGCTGTCACCGATCCTGGGCGATCATGAAAAAGCGCTGACGCTCCGCACCCGGTCAAACTTCATGGAGACCGAGGCGGCATTATCGAATGGGAAGGTGGACCATGACACCGCAAAGGCGCTTGTCTTCGGGAACAAGAGCTTGGCTGCAGACATGACCGTCGAACCATTGCTGGCCCTGTGTTCCGAAAGCGCTGAGACCGCATCGGCTTGCGAAGCTTTGCGCGGTTGGGACCGTAAGTTTGAGCTTGACAGTCGCGGTGCCTATCTGTTCGCCCGCTTCTGGGAGAAGATCAGACAGGACCGGGGGCTGTGGGAAGTCCCGTTTGACGCAGCGAGGCCCATTGAGACCCCGCATACACTGGTGACCGATGAGAGCGCCGCTGAAAAGCTGCTTACAGCGCTGGCACAAGCCGCTGCCGATCTCGAAGAGGCCGATATTCCGCTGGAAGCGCCGTGGGGCGAAGTGCTGACCCGCAGAGCAGGCGACGAAGCGATCCCGATTCATGGCGGGCCGGGTGTGGCTGGCGTTCTCAACATGCAGATCGGGCGCGAAATCGAAGGCGGACTGACACCAAGGCATGGATCAAGCTACATCCAGATTGTGGGTTTCGACGAGAATGGCCCTGTTGCTGACGCCATCTTGAGCTATTCACAATCGACCAACCCTGCATCGCCATATTATGCAGATCAGACGCGCAAGTACTCGGCCAAGCAATGGCACAGATTGCCGTTCACGCAGGCTGAGATAGACGCGCAACAAATTTCCGAGCCGCTGCGTATCTCGGAGTAATGTCGCCATGCCTCGGCATGCGTAACAAGACCGTCGCGAT